>JAYVOY010000381.1:0-4906 GCA_043757645.1 Verrucomicrobiota bacterium | reverse complement strand
GCGGGTGCTGTTCGTCGGTCCGCGGCGGGTGTGATTAAGAGTGGGTGGGGTAGCGCGGGCTTCCCCGTCCGCTGGGTCGCACGGCTTCCAGCCTGCGGACCGTCCGTGCGGCCAGCGTTCGCGGGTCTTGCCACGCTCTGCCGATTAGAAATCGGCGACACAGCAGACTGGGAAGTCTGCGGTACATTCCCAGATGCCCTTGCCCGTTTCTAATCACACCCGCGCGCGGCAATGAACTGGATTCGGTGTGGCCAAAGCCCGTCCACCTGCTATCGTCGGCCCGGATTAGATATTTCCGAGTGTGCAGGCAAACGATCGTCACCACAGAAACCAGCAATAAAACACCTCCATGTCCAACTCTGCATTAAAGATTGAGAAGCTCGTCGCCGGCACCGGCGCGGGCGCTGTGAAGGGCAAAACCGTGTCCGTCCACTACACCGGCTGGCTGGAGGACGGCTCCAAGTTCGACAGTTCGGTGGATCGCGACGAGCCGTTTGAATTTGTCCTGGGCGAGGGTCAGGTCATTCAAGGCTGGGATGAAGGCGTCGCCACCCTGCGCGTCGGCGACAAGGTGCGCCTGACGATTCCGCCCGAGATGGCCTACGGCGAGGCCGGTTATCCTGGTGCCATTCCACCCAGTGCGACGCTGATCTTCGAGGTCGAACTACTGGCGGTGGGGGAATAGGGATGAAGTAGGAGGTATGAATGGGAATTGCGCCCATTGATTTCTCCTCTCCCGAAGAAATGGCGGTCGCCGAGCAACCAATATTAGTACCGCCATTACCGCGCCGCGACACCCAACTTCCCGCCCTTTTCATCCCGCCACCTCATCCCACCTGCTCTCATGTTCACCCTCGGCAAACGCCACACACTCACCGTCAATCGCATCGCTCCACCCGGCGCGTATCTCGCGTGGAATGATCTCACGGAGGTGCTGTTGCCGCGCCGCTACGTTCCGGCGGACGTGGTGCCGGGCGCGCGCGTGGAGGTGTTTGTCTATCTCGATTCGGAGGATCGCATCGTCGCGACCACGGAGACGCCGTTCGCGATGGTCGGGGAATTTGCGACGCTGCAAGTCGTGAGTGTGAATCCGAACGTGGGCGCGTTTCTCGCGTGGGGTTTGCCGAAGGATTTGCTGCTGCCCTTTCGCGAACAGACCGCGCCGGTGCGCGTCGGCGACCGCGTTGTCGTCTTCATTCAAGTGGATGAAAAAACGAATCGCATCGTCGCGTCGATGCGCTTGAACCGGCATCTCAGCCGCACGCCGCCGCCGTTCGTCGCGGGGCAGGCGGTGCCGCTGCTCATCACGGGCAAGACGCCGCTGGGCTACAACGCCATCGTTGCCGGCACGCACCTCGGCCTGCTGTATCACGACAACCTTGCGACGCCGCTCACGCCGGGACAAAAGATCAACGGCTTCGTCCGCGCGATTCGCGACGGCGGCAAGCTCGACCTCAGTCTCGACGCCGCGGGCTACAACCGGGTGACACCCCTCACCGGCCAAATCCTTGAAGCACTCGAACGTAATCACGGCGCGCTCCCGCTCGACGATGACAGTTCGCCCGAGGCGATTCGCCAGGCCTTTGGTGTGAGCAAAAAGGCCTTCAAACAAGCGCTCGGCGCGCTTTACAAAAAGCGCCGCCTGCAATTTGCCAATCCCGGAATTCAACTGCTGGATAACACGACCTTCAGCCCCGGACGTTCTGCGCCGGGGAAGGTGCGGCGGTGAGTCCGTGCCGAGCGATGCTCGGCGCTCCGATTCGTGGGGAGCTTTGACCTCCAAAACTGGTCGCGCATTAAGACCATGAACCGGGAAAAGGAGCGCCGATCTCCAGATCGGCGAGTTGCTGCCATTGATGCACGCCGATTTGGAAATCGGCGCTCCGGTTTATGGCCCGGGCATGAGAGTGAGGGGTGAGATTTCCAGCGGCACCCGCCGCCGCAGGTTCCTCAGCGCGCCGTGGCCGTTGTCACCTGCCCGCGCGTCCACGCTGATAATTTTTTCGCGTCGGCGGGATTCTTCAGACGCAGCGTCATTTCCGACGCGCCCGAGCCGTAGGTGCCGAGATTCTTGCGCGTCAGCAATTCCGCTTCGACAGCCTCGCCCGTCGATTCACCGCTCGCGGACGTCGCGCGCAGACCGAGCATTTGGCCCGGTTTCCATTGCCCCGCTTGAAACCAATGCGTCGAGAAAACGAGATAGTGAACCACCTCACCATCGACCGCCTCGACAAAGCCCAGCAGCCCCTCGCGCGCGAGCCGCGGCGTCACGCGCGCCAGTTCCGCCTGCTTCACCGCCTCCGCGCTCGCATCATCGGCAAGCATCCGCACGACGCGCCGCTCGGCCTCCATCGTCCACGTGAAATAAAGCCGGTCGCCTTCCTTCAGCGCCGCTTCCGGCACCGCTTTGCCGCCGCGAAAAACGCGCGCATCCGCCGCGAGCATGAACTCCCGCGCCTGCTCCTCGAACACCTTGTCGCCGCTGAAAACCTGCGCGCTGAACTCGCGCCCGCCCGCCTTCACGCCGCGGATGATCCACGCGTGATTGTGGCCTTTCATCTGGCACAGCTCGTCCTGGTAATGCACGAGGTAGCCGCGCCGCTTGTCGCCGTCGGGATGAAAGAACGCGTTCACGCGCTCGCCCGGCAGCAGTTCATCGACGTGCGCGCCGTAAACGAGATGCCGATACGTCGTGGCCCACGGCAGAATTTTCGTCGTGAAAATTTCGCCCGACGATTCGTTCTGCATTTCCGCAAGGCCCGTCGCGGCATCGAACTTCCGCCAATAATACCAGCCGCGCGCGACGCCGATGGAACCCGACGCGCCAAAACGCCGCGGATGAATCGCGTGCGCGCCCGCGAACGGCGGCACGGGCAGCGCGCGAATCGGTTTCATCGCCACGCCGGGATGCCCCGCAAAACCCCGCACGCCGACCTTCGCGCGGAACACGCCCGGCGGCCCGCCGGTCGTGCAAAAAATCTCGTCGTTGTCCGTGCCGCCGAACGCAATGTTGCTCACGACCTGCGCGGGCACGTCGAGTTGCCCGAGCACTTTGCCCGCGGGATTGAGCACCGTGATGCGGCCCTGCTTGGTCTCGGGCCGGTGAAAATCCGCGACCCAAAAATTCCCCTCCGCGTCGAACACGCAGCCATCGCCGCCGCTGCCGCCAAGGTCGTAAAATAGTTCCGCGGGACCGAGCGGCTGATCATCCGTCGGCAACGCGAAGCGCAAAATCTTCTTCGACTGAGATTCGATCAGATAGAGAAAGCGACTCGCGGGATCGACCTCGAGACCATTGGGAAACGCGAAGCCCGTGCCGATTCGCGACACGACGCCATCGGGGCGCAGGCGGAAAATATTCCCGACCGGTTTGGCCAGCGAGGAGCCGGTGGGGTCGGTCCAGTAAATATTCCCGCGCGCATCGACCGTGAGATCGTTGAGGCTGTTGAGCGGCTGGCCCGCGAAGGTGTCGGCGAGCACGCCCAGCGTGCCATCCGGCGCGAGGGCGACGAGAGCCTTGTGTTTATTGTCCGCAATGAGCAGATGCCCGTCGCCGCGCAACACCGTGCCGGCCGGACTGAGGTCGAGCCAGAGCGTGACTTTTCCGTTTTTATCCACGTGGCGCAGACCGTCGCTGCAAAAGAAAAGTTCCCCATGCAACCACGTTGGGCCTTCGGAATAGCCGGGGGCCTTGGCGAAATGGGTGAACTTGGCCGCCGCCAAATTCTCCGCGAGCGTGGCGGCGCAGGCGCGCCCCACGAGCAACGACAAGGCACACGACAGCAAGATTGCCGGACGAGAGATGAACGATGATTTCATAAACGGAGCCGGCCCAACGCGGGTGGAATGAGGCGGATGATATGCGCGGGACCCCGGCGCGGCGCAACGGTGAAGCGAGTTTCGTTCAGTCCAGCTTTCAACCCCGTCAAGCCGTAACGATGCAATGGACGGACCGCCGCCGTCTCGGCGGCTCCCGGCGTGGGAAGTCCGCGGTGGCAAATTGGCCGCGCGCTTTTGGTTCCCCGTTCAGTGAGCATTTTGGGCTGCGGAAAATCCGCGCGTTCGGCCCGTTGTGACGGTGTGAGCCGCCGGGACGGCGGCGGTCCTACTGCATCGTTACGGTTAAGGCGGAGAAAAATTTTCCGGTTACGTTCCCGCGTGCGGATGAGTATTCTCCCGGTGAAATCTCGAACCACGACACACACGCGGTCCGGCGCGCAAACTTTTATGATTCAGAACACCCTCGCAAAAATCGAAGCGCAGATTCAGTCCGCCGGTTCGCTGCCGCCGGAGACGCGGAGTGAATTGATGCAGTTGGTTTCCGATTTGAAAACCGAGGTCGCCGGCCTGTCGCAAACCCACGGCGAGGAGGCGGAGAGCATCGCCGGTTTCACGCAGGTCTCGACGCACGAAGCCACGCGCGAACGGCGCGACCCGGCGTTGCTGAAATATTCGCTCGATGGCCTGGCCGCCTCGGTGACGCGGTTCGAGGATTCGCACCCGCGCCTGGTCGCCGCGGTCAATTCGGTTTGTCGCACCCTCGCCAACCTCGGGATTTAGCCGTGACGATGCAATGGGCGGACCGCCGCCGTCTCGGCGGCTCAGGGCGTGGGAAGGCCGAGGGGGCAAATTGTCCGCGCGCTTTCGGCCCGTTTGGACGGGGTGAGCCGCCGAGACGGCGGCGGTCCTGCTGCATCGTTACGGTTTAGCGCGGGGTCGCTCGACGTTCGCGAAACAAGGACAGGGGATTGAAACGCAACGCCCGGGGGGCGGCGAATGCTTCCGCGGAAACGATTATTATTTCTTCGGCGGCGCGGGCTTGGGGAAGGTGATGGTGAAGTTCAGTTGCCGCGGCGGCATCATCGCCGGGCCTTTGCCGACGGCCTGATAATTCAACACGCCCGGC
>JAYVOY010000380.1:0-4920 GCA_043757645.1 Verrucomicrobiota bacterium | reverse complement strand
TGGCCGCCTTGAAATCGCCCGTGAGAAACGACACCACGCCGAGCGCGAAGAGCACGCCGTTGAACGGATGCTTGACCGCGCCCCACAACACCACGGGCCAGCCGGGCGGGCGCTGGCTGGAAAGCTGGTTCAGCCCAAACTCACCGACGCGGCGCCTGGCCTCGGTCCACGAAAGCCCGTCGCCATTGGATTTCAGGTGCGCGAGGACCGCCGCGGATTCGAGCGTGGCCGCGCCCGAAAGTTCCGCCAGCGCGCTCGGGGCGACCACTGTTCCCGGCGTTCCCTTTTTCTCGGGTGGTGTGTTCATTTCGTTCGTCACCGCGGCGGCGATGCTGCGGGTGGGCGGGCGTTTGCTCAATCAATCGTTTGCGCCCGGATTCCGAAACAGGAATGGGGAGCTTACGCGTCCCGCCGAAATCTAGTTCGGGGGTCTAACCTTCCTGCGCGACGCTCGATTGGGTGCCTAGCACGAAGCGGAGGAAGTTAGTGGAACGACTGGCCGGCGTGTAGTTTTCGGCGGCTCGCCGAAAACCTCGTGCCACTCACTTTTCTGCGCGGAGAAGAAAGTTAGAACTGGGACACGCTGGTTTGGGCGGGCCGCCCAAACCCGCACGCGGGCCGCGTGCGCTCCCCATTCTCATTTCGGAATTCGGGATGAACCCGAATTCCGAAGCAGGCGCGCGCGAATTTCGCGGCGTGAGCGGCGGCCGTGGCTCACTTGCGCGGCGCGGGGGCGGTGGCGGGGGGCTTGTTGGTTTTGAACGCGGAGCGCAGGAGCCAGTGGCGTTGGAGGCCCTGCATCAATTCGTTGGCGCTGACGATCGCCTGGCCGATTTCCCGCACCAGTTGCGGGTTGGTTTGCACCTGCTGATTCAGGTTGCTCGTGAGGTTGGCGAGGTTGGTGAGGGAGCCGCCGACGCTGTCGAGCAGCGCGGTCAGGTTGGTGTCGGTGTGGCCGACGAACTGGTTGGCGGTGCCGAGCGTGACGTTCGCGTTGGTCAGCGTGGTGCTGAGATTGGTGAGCGTGTGGGCGGCGGTGACGGCGGTCGCGCTGAGATTCGTGAGGGTGGAGTTGACGTTGGTGAGCGTGAGGCGGGTCGAGCCGAGGGTTAGCTCGAGCTGTTGATTCAGGTTGGTGGGGATCAGCCACTCGCCCAAGGAGCCGTGGGGATCTTTGAGGTTGGCCGTGATGCTGGCGAGGTTGGTGATGATCGGGTGCGCCGCAGTGACGAGTTTGTTGGCATTGGAACTGAGCGTGTTCGCGTTGGAGCTGATGCCCTGGAGGTTGCTGAGAACGGCGGCGATTTGATTGGTGAGGTTGAGGATCGTGGGGATCGCGGCCTTCACTTCTTTCACGACGTCGTCGAGCTGCGAGGAGAGTTCCGGGGGTTCGTGGGCTGCGAGTTGGTATTTGGTGGTGGCGACGAAATTGGTGTAGGCCTTGGGGCCGGGGAGGAGCACTTGGGAAATTTTTCCGCCTTCATCTTTGTAGGTCTCGAACAGCTTGTTGGTGGTGCCGGAGGAACCGCCCTTGGTGATTTCGAGAAAGCGCGAACTGAGCAGGCCGGCACTGCGAATTTTGACGACGGAGTCATCCCAGACGTAGCCGTAATAGGGGGCGTGGACGACGAACTCGACGTACACGTCCAGCATCTTGCCGTTTTCGTCGTAGGTGTAGGGCGGCGCGGCGTCGATCTTGGTGATCTCGCCGGCTTCAAAGCCCATGAGTTTCACGGTGTCGCCGGGTTTCATGCCCGCGCCGCTGTGCAGGTAAATGAAATACGGGGCTTTGTTCAGGAACCAGCCCTTCTTGTGCGCGGTGTGATAGAGGTAGTAAAAAAATCCGGTCAACAGCAGCAGCGTGGCGACGCTCACGAAGAGGCCGACGAGGCGCTCGACGCGGCTCAGGCGCGTGCGCAATTGGGGGGTGAGGTCTTGGAGTGCCATAAGATTTTCAGTTGGCCGCGAGCAGCAGGTCGCGCACGAACGGGTCGTCGCTGCCCGCGACCACCGCGCGGTCGCCGAGGAGGTGCCAGCGGCGTTGGTTGAGAAAACCAAACTGCCGTCCGTGATTCAGCCACGGTCGCAAATCATCGGTGGTCACCACGAGCGTCATGGGCGCGCCGCCCAGCCCGGGATGACCGGTGGCGAGGCGCGCCAGCAGGTCCACCCACCAGCGGGTTTCGCGCGGGTCCAGACCGGCGAGCGGATTGTCGAGGAGGAGAATTTGCGGCCGCAGGACGAGCGCGCGGGCGAGGGCGGCGCGCTGGCGGGTGTTGCGGTTCACGCGGCCCGGCAACAGGTCGCCCGCCGCGCGCAGGCCGGTGAAGTCGAGCATCGCGGCGACATTTTCCGCGGTGTCCGCCTCCGGCAGATTCCGGTGATAACAGAGGGGCAGGGCGATGTTTTGCGCGAGGGTCAACCGGCTGAAGAGGCGGCCGCCGTGGTCGAAGACGACGCCGACTTTCAGGCGTTGCTCGAGGAGTTCGTGTTCGCTCAACTTCGCGGTTTCCCTCCCAAACAGCAGGTGTTGGCCGTGGTCCGGGCGTTGCAGTCCCGCCGCCGTGTTAAGCAGGTCGCTTTTGCCGGAACTCTGCAAGCCCGCCACCACCCAGAAATCGCCCGCCGCGATTTGCCAGTTGACGCCTTCCAGCGTCACCCGGTCGGGCGCCTCGACATCGTACACGGCCGCGTCGATCAACTGGATCAACGGGGCGTTGGGCGGCGATTCGGTGGGTGGGTGCATGGCCTTACATGACGAGATAAATCACAATGAACGCGGCATCGAGCAACACGCAGATCACGACCGAGTGCATCACCGTGCGGATGGTGGCGGCGGAGACGTCCTCGAGGCGGAGGCGTTGCGCCAGCCCCTGATAGCAACTCACCACGGCGATCGTGCTCCCAAAACAGACGGTCTTCAGCCCCAGCAACGCGAAGTCCTGCCAGCGCAGCGCGACGGCGAGTTGCTGGAAATAATCCCCCGGTCTAAGCGGCACGTCCTGCACGAACGCGAACACGTAGCCGCTGATGATCGCCACGATGATCAGATAAACGGTCAGCGCAAAGCTCGCGATGGCCAACCCGAACACGCGCGGCACGACGAGATAATGAATTGGATCGATACCCAGCGCCTCCAGGGCCTCGACCTCGCCCTGCGCGCGCGCGGTGCCGAGTTCGATGACGATCTCCGTGCCGACGCGCGCCAGCACCAGCAGCGTCGCCACGATCGGGCCGAGTTCGCGCACGACGACCGTCACCATCACCAGGCCGGTGTAATTCTGCGCCCCGACACTCGTGAGCAAGGACACGGTTTGCCCGATAATCACCAACCCGAGGGCCGCGCCCATGAAACCGACCACGGGCATCAGCCGCGCGCCGGCGCGGTAGATTTGCGCGAACATGATCGGCCGCATCAACCGCGGCGCCACGCCCGCCTTGGTCACCACGACGCCGAGCGTGATCAATGCAAACGCGCCCAACCCCTGCACGGTGTCGATCAGCGTGATTAACTTGCGGCCCGCGAAGTTCAAGTACGACCGCGGCATCGGCTTCTGGAGGACGGACCCAACCCCGTCCATCAGGGTTTCGGCGGTGGAAACCTTCGCCAGCGGCACGGCCCGCATGGGCGCGGAGCCGTCTGGCCCTTGGTTTTCTGGAGTCGCAGTGGTGGCCACGGGAAAGGGCTAAAGTCGCGTGCTGGCGCGGGCCAAAGGCGGTTTTGGCCGGCGGCGCGGCGCGGAATGGTTTTTTGTGGCGTCACTCATCCCCAAGCCTCCAGTCGAATTTGCAAACGCCGGACCGGCAAACCCACCACGTTGGAAAATGAGCCGGAGATTTCCTCGATGATCCGGTGGCCGTGCTCCTGCACCGCGTAGGCCCCGGCCTTATCCAGCGGGTCGATGCGGGCCAAATAGTCCGCGATCAATTCGTCCGTCAGCGCGTGAAACGTGACGCGCGTGGCCGTGAAAAAAATCTCGCAGCGATGCGACTCCAGTTGCATCAGGCACACGCCCGTCACGACCTCGTGGGTCTGGCCCTGCAATTCGCCGAGCATCCGCCGCGCGTCCGCGTGGTCGGCGGGTTTGCCGTAGAGAGTCGTCCCGAGATAAACCAGCGTGTCGGCCCCGATGACGAGGGCCTCGGGCGAGCGTTTGGCGACGGCGCGGGCCTTGCGATAGGCGTTGATCTGCGCGAGTTCGCGCGCGGTGAGTTGCTCGTGATGCAGTTCCGCGGCGGCGCTCGCAATCACCGCGAAGTCGTGCCCCAACTGGCGCAGCAGTTCCTGTCGGCGGGGCGACGCGGAGGCGAGAATGAGCGGCGGAAGCTTCATGGCGCGAAAGTGGTTTGCGCGGGCGCGAGGGCCGCGTGGAAGCGGGCCAATTTCTCCGCAAAGGCGGTTTCGCCCAGCACCGGCGCGGCCTTTGTCACGTCGATTTCCAGCGGGAGTTCCACCCAGCTTTTGCAGCCGCCGAATTCCGCGCGCAGCGGCATTTCAATGCGTTGCGACAGGCGAAAAACGCGGACGGCGAGCGCGAAAATATTTTTCTGCAGCCCCCACTCGAAGCGCTCGGCGATCACGGCGTCGCGCCAGATGTGCTGGCCGCGCAATTGCTCGGCGGCGGCGAGGGAATCCAATTGGCGCCACGCCGCGATCGCGGCGAAAAATTCCAGGCGCAACGTGTCGGGGCAGGGGAACTGGGGCGCGATTTCGTCGTGGCGAAGTTGTGCGGCGGGGACGACCTGCTCGCGCTGTTGGTGATACAAAGTGGGGAACAAAAGAAACCGCGGCTGCTCGACGTGAAATCCGCCCGCGCCCTCGCTGATGCCGCCCTTGCGCAGGATCACGATCTGATCGCCCCGCCCGAGCGCATCCACGACCACGGCCCATTCTTTGAACGCAATCCGCACCCGCCCCTT
>JAYVOY010000379.1:0-4923 GCA_043757645.1 Verrucomicrobiota bacterium | reverse complement strand
GCGGCGCGGCGCCGAGCGTGGCATCCACATTTGTCGCGGTGTTCGCGGTCGCGGTGACCGGGCCGCCCACATTGGTCCACGTCAGTGTTCCCAGAGTGCCGTTTTGTTGCAGGAGATAACTGCGGCCGGGGATCGCGGTCCACACGAGCGTCGCCGCGCCGCCGCTCAGGAGCAGCGGCTGCAACAGCAGCCGCCCCGCGACGGTGATCGCAAAGGTGTTCGTCGCCGCGAGATTCGGCGTGCCGTTGTCCGTCACCTTCACCGTCGCGTTGGTCGCGCCGAGCTGCGCGTCCGTCGGCGTCCAGGTGAACTCGCCCGTCGCGGGATTCATCGCCGCGCCCGCGGGGCCGCTGACCAGCCCGAACGTGAGCGTCTGCGCCGGCCCGTCGGAATCGGTGGCGCCCGCCGTGACCCGCAGCGTCGCGCCCGCGTGGACGAATTGCGCGGGCAGCGGCGTCAACACCGGCGCGTCGTTCACCGGCGTGATCGTGATCGTGAAGGCGTTGGTCGTTTTATCCACGCCGCCATTCGCGACTCCACCGTTGTCCTGCGCCACAACCGTCACCACCACCACGCCGCTCGCATTTGTCGCGGGCGTGAACGTGAGCCGGCCCGCCGTGTCGAGCGCGGGCTGCGCGGTGAACAACGCGTTGCTGGTGTTCGACAGCGTGTAGCCGAGCAGTGTCTGCGCGCTCTCGTCGGCGGGACCGGGCGAGAAAGTCGCAAACGCCGCGACACCCGCCGCGCCGCTGTCCTCGGGCACGACGACGTGGTTCGTCGCGAACGTCACGACGGGCGCGTCGTTCACCGCCGTGATCGTGATCGTGAAGGTGTTGGTCGTTTTATCCACGCCGCCATTCGCCACGCCGCCGCTGTCCTGCGCGACGAGCGTCACCGTCGCCACGCCGTTTGCATTCGTCGCGGGCGTGAACGTGAGCGCGCCGTTCGTGCCCACCGCCGGCGGCACGCTGAACAACGCGTTGCTGCTGTTGCCGAGTGTGTAGCCCAGCACCGCCTGCGCGCCCTCGTTCGCGGGACCGGCGGAGAAAATCGCGAACGCCGCGACACTCACCCCGCCGCTGTCCTCCGGCACGACGACGTAGTTCGTCGCGAACGTCACGACGGGCGCGTCGTTCACCGCCGTGATCGTGATCGTGAAGGTGTTGGTCGTTTTATCCACGCCCCCATTCGCAATTCCGCCGTTGTCCTGCGCGATGACCGCCACCACCGCCGTCCCGCTGGCGTTCGTCGCGACCGCAAACGTCAGCACGCCATTCGTGTCCACCGCAGGCGGCACGCTGAAGAGCGCCGCGTTGTTATTGATCGTCACGACATTCGTGACGCTCTGGCCCGCCCCGTCCGCCGGGCCGCTGGTGAACCCGGCGAACGCGCCGTTCGAGTGGCTGCCGCTGTCCTCGAGCACCACGACATTGTTCGTCGCGAACGTCACGCCCGGCGGATCGTTCACCGCCGTGAGGGTGATCGTGAAGCTGTTCGTCGCCTTGTCCACGCCGCCGCCGAAGGTGCCGCCATTGTCCTGCGCGACGACCGTGACGAGCGCCACGCCGTGCGCGTTGAGCGCGGGCGTGAACGTCAGCACGCCATTGGTGCTCACCGCCGGGGGCACGCTGAACAACGCGTTGCTGCTGTTGCCGGTGACGACGTTTGTGATGCCGTCGCCCGCCTCGTTCGCCGGCCCGGGCACGAACCCGGCGAAGATGCTGTTCGAATATTTCCCGCTGCCCTCCAGCACCACGACGTTGTTCGTCGCGAACGCGAGCGACGACGGATCGTTCACGGACAGCACCGTGACATCCACGCGGCCCGTGCTGCTGCCGCCGTCACCGTTGCTCACGAGATACGTGAAGGAATCCGGGCCGAAATAATTGGTCGCGGGCTGGTAGTGAACCGTGTTGTCCCCATTGAGCGTCACCACGCCGTTGGTCGGCTGCGTGACCCACGCGACCGCCAGCGAAAAACCGTACGCGTCGTTGTCATTCGTCAGCACCGGCACGTTCGCGCCCGTGTCCTCATTGAGCGAAACCACGTCGTTCGTCGCGCTGGGCGAGCGCCGCGTCTGGAGCGTGAGCGTGGTCGCGTCCAGCACGGGTTTGAAGTACCGGTAACTGCCGCCCCCGAGTCCGGCGAAATCCGTGAACGCGCCGTTCGTCGTCGCGAACGACATCACCGCAAACGCCGCGTTCGTCGCCGGCACGAAACCGTTCAACAATTCCGCGCCCAGCCCGCCGGCCAGCGCCGCGTTGCCGCCCACGACCAGCCTGCCGAAGTTCGCGGCATCGACTCCGAACGTGAGCGAACCGCCGGTCTGCGCGTAATTTCCGGTGAACGCCAGCGTCCCCGTGAGAATTTCCACGCCGCCCGAATTGGTGAAAACCGACCCGCCGTAAAACGTGCTGTTCCCCGGGGTTCCCGCCTTGCGAAAAATTCCCGCGTTGTTGAAGACCACGCCCAACCCACCGTACGCGCCATCCACATAATCATCCCCCGTGACCGTCCACAGGCCGCTGTTGTTGATGAGCGAGCCGCGGTCGCCCCCGCCGCGAATCGGGCCGCCCGCCCACACCACGGTGCCCGCGTTGTTCAGCGCCCAGCCCGGCAGATCGTGAACGCTCTCCGCGTTTTCGACATACAGCGTCGCACCCGCGGCGATCTCCAGCGTGCCCGCACCCGTCAACGCCGCGCCGCCCCAGTCGCACCGACCCGCGATCGTGTTCGTCCCGCCGCTCGAAAACGTCCCGCGGTTCAGCAAAAGCCAGCCGCGCGGATTCACCACGCCGGGACCGCTCACCGTGAGCGTGAAGCCATTCAACCCCAACATTTGTGTGCCGCCGCCGTCGGTCTCGCCCACCACGAATCCGGCCGCCGCGGCATCGCCATCCAAGACCACGCTGTAGCTGCCCGCGTGGGTGATGACCGCGAAATCGCCCGCGCCCGGAATCTGATTCGGCTCCCAATTCGCCGCGCGGTTCCAGCCGCCGCCCGCCGTGTTCGTCCACACCAACGTCGCCGCTTCGACACGGGAACTCCCCAGTGCCAGCACCAGCACGAAAAATCCCATCCAGTGGGCAAAACAGATGAAAGCGCGAGGCAGTTTCATTAAATCACGGACATTCTTTGGCGTACGACCCCATCGGTCAATGCGGCAACGCTACCACCGAACTTTGTGAAATTCATTCCGCCGCGTGAGACGCGGGCGCGCCGCCGGCTCGGCGGCTCCCACCGTCCAAGCGGGGCGGCGGCGCGCATTTTCCGCGGCGAGAAATGTTCCCGGAATGGGGAACGAAACGACGCAGTGAAAATTGCCCGCGCGGACTTCCCACGCTGTGAGCCGTAACGATGCAGTAGGAGCGCCGCCGTCCCGGCGGCTCACACCGTCCGAATGAGGCGAAGGCGGGCATTTTCCACAGTTCAAAATGTTCCCGGAATGGTGAACCAAAAGATGAAATGTAACTGCCCTCGCGGACTCCCACGCCAAGAGCCGCCGAGACGGCGGCGGTCCCACCTACTGCATCGTTGCGGCTAAACCTGGAACTCGCTCCCCCGCCGTTTCTCTACTTCTCCCGATAAATCCCCACCGGCCCGAGCAGCCCGCCCGTCCCGAGTTCATTGATCACGTTGCTGCGATTGACGCGGAACACGAGCGAGTTTTCGCCGCCGGATTTCACGTGCTCCGAAATGTCCACCGACGTCGGCTCCGCGTAGCCGTGGAATTCCGTCGTCGTCTCGCCCTTGCGATTCGTGAACGTCAGCGGCCGCCCGTTGCACCACGCGCTCAACACGCCGTCACTCGCGCTGATCCACAGAAACGCTTTTTTGCCCGCGGGAATCGCCGGCACCCGCACCTTCGCGCGATACCACGCGTGCCCGAAAAACGCGTCGTGCCCCAACCCCGACCACGTGTCCACACTGGGATCAACGCCACGCCACGCCTGGTCCTCTGCGGTGATTCCCGCCCACCCGCGCGCCTCGCCCTGCTTCTCCGGATCGATTTGGAAACGCCAGTTGCGAATCGCCGGCACGAGAAATTTGTCCTCCTTCGCCAGTCGCGCCGCGTCGTCGTAGGTGTGCCCGAAGAAGGTGCGGAAGTAACCGCCCGCAATCGTGTGGGTGCTCCAGCCCGTGCGGTCGAACGCGTAGTTGCCCGCGTATTCATCCGCCAGCGCGAGCTGCGCGCCCTGCCAGCGCAGCCCGTCGCGGTCGAGATGCGCATAACGCCCCGCGGCGAGATCCTCGCGCAACGCCATGAACCGCTCGAACTGCCGCAGCGCGTCGTCCTGCAACTTCACGCGCCGATATTCCATCGGCGTCCGCGCGGCGGCTAGCGCGGCAGCCATCGTCTCGCGCGCGATCTTCAGGAACGGCGGGGGAAACCGTTTCAAATAACTCCAGCCGCAGCCCGCGTGGTCGGCGACTTGATTCCACGCGTCATCGAACTGCTGCCAGTAACGGCGCATCGGCGCTTCCGCCGCGCCGTAGAAGCGCGGGAAAAATTCGTCCAGCACCGCGCGCGGTTCCGCCTGCGGGTGCCACGACATCCGAATCGCCAGCCACATTCCCGGCAGAATAGATTCAAAATTCGGCATCGTCTCCGGGTTCCACAACTTCACGTGGCTGCGATACAGCAGCGGCAATTCCTCACTCATCTGGCGCATCATCGGATACGGCACCGCGACCTCCGCGAGATGAAACATGTAGTTGTAATACGCCACCGTCTCCGACACGCGCCCCCAGCCCTCGGCGATTTTCCGCAACTGCTGGCGCGACGGGCATTGCGGATCGGTCATCGCGTGCGCCCGGCAATACGTGATCGGCGCGATGAGCGGCACGAGGTTTTTGTGCAACCGCTCGCGCAGCGGCGGCCGCGTGTATTGCACGTAAGCGAGGAAACCGAAGAGCACGTCC
>JAYVOY010000378.1:0-4926 GCA_043757645.1 Verrucomicrobiota bacterium | reverse complement strand
GAATTGGAAATCGTCGCGGGCTAAGTGTCGCGCGTGAGTGAGTGGGTTGTGAATTTGTGCGGGAACCATTTGTTATGAAGCGCAGTGAAATCCTTGGCAGTGTGAGCCGCCGCGAATTTTTGTCGCGCGCGGGTGTCGCCGCGTCGGCGGTGGGTTTGGGCGGCGTTGGTTTGCCCGTTCACGCCGGGCCAAAGGAGCGCCGTGAATATCCAAAGGGCAGGGCCGAGCATTGCATTTTCATCTGGCTGGGCGGGGGCGCGGCGCACATTGACACGTGGGATCCGAAGCGCTTGGGCGATCCGGTGAAGAAGGTCGCCGGCTCGGCGTATCCGGCGATCAAGACGGCGATTCCGGGCGTGCAGGTGTGCGAGCATCTCAAGCACACGGCGGATGTGCTCGATCGCTTCGTGCTGCTGCGCACGGTGAATCACACGATCATCGACGAGCATTCGGCGGCGACGAATTTCGTTCACACCGGGCGCAAGCCGACGGGCACGATCTCATATCCGTCGATCGGTTCGCTCGTGGCGCACCAAAAGGGCAGCGTGGGCAATGGCATTCCGCCATACGTGCTGATCGGGTATCCGAACCTGATGCGCGGGCCGGGATTTTTGGGCGCGAAGCACGGCTACGTTTATCTCACGGACACGGAGAAAGGCCCGGCGGGCCTGACGCGGCCGAGCTACGTGACGACCTCGCGGCAGTCGGATCGCGAACGGATGTTGGAGCAGATGCGCGCGGGTTTTCGCGCGCGGAATCCCGAGGACAAGACCATCGCGGAATACGACGACGCAGTGGGCGCGAGCCTGAATCTGGCGAAGGGCGATTTCATGCGGGCGTTTCAACTCGGCGCGGAACCGGCGACGCTGCGGCAGAATTTTGGCGGCGAATTTGGGCAGCGCTGTTTGCTGGCGCGGCGTTTGGTGCAGACGGGCGTGCGGTTTGTCGAGGTGTCTTTCAATTTGAATTTCATCAACGGCACGGGCTGGGACACACACAACCAGGGGCAGAAGAATCAGCACATTTTGATTCAACAACTGGATCAAGGGCTGGCGGCGCTGGTCCGCGATTTGGAAAAGAACAAGCTGCTCGACTCGACGCTCGTGGTGGTCGCGAGCGAGTTCGGGCGGCCGCCGGAGTTCGATGGCGGCGGTGGGCGCGGGCATTGGGGCAAGTCGTTTACCATCGCGCTGGCGGGCGGCGGCTTGAAGACCGGTCAGGCGATTGGCGAGACGGATGAGCTGGGAAAATTGCCGGTGAAGAATCCGATGTCGGTGCCAGATATGCACGCGACGATTCACTGCGCGCTGGGCATCAATCCCGCGCGCCTGCTTTACGATGGGGACCGTCCGGTGCCGATCACGGACATGGGCGAGCCGGTGGCGGGGGCGTTTGCGTAGGCGGATGTGGCTTCAGGCGGCGCGCGGGGATTAGGCTTTGCGAGGGGCGCGTTTTCGGTAGGGTCTCGCGGGAATGAGTCCACATAATCCTGATTCAACGATGGCGGTGTTCCTCGACTTGGAGAACATCGCGCTGGGCGCGCACGACGCGCATTATCCGCCGTTCAACATTCAAAAGGTGCTCGAGCGCCTGTTGCTCAAGGGGCACATCGTGGTGAAGAAGGCGTATTGCGATTTCGACCGGTACCGTGGGTTCAAGCGCGATTTGCACGAGGCGGCGTTCGAGTTGATCGAGATTCCGCACGTGCGCCAGTCGGGGAAAAACTCGGCGGACATTCGCATGGTGGTGGACGCGCTGGACCTTTGCTACACGAAGGGGCACGTCGATACGTTCGTGATCATCAGCGGCGATTCGGATTTCTCGCCGTTGGTGAGCAAGTTGCGCGAGAACGCGAAAACGGTGATCGGCGTGGGGGTGAAGAATTCGACCTCGGACTTGTTCATCAACAACTGCGACACGTTCATTTATTACGATGACTTGGTGCGCACCGAGGTGGCGCGCGTGCGGCCGATGCTGGTGATCGTGCCTCCGAACGCGGCGCCGGGAACGGTGGCGGGCGGCGCGCCGGCGAATGGCGGAGCGAGTGCCGCGCCGCGGCCCGCGGACGTCGCCTCGAAGTCGTCGCTCACGGCGGAGAAGGCGCTGGTGATGGTGGCGGAGACGTTGCGCGCGATCGATGAGGAAACCGGCGAGGACGAGCGCATCTGGGGTTCGATGATCAAGCAGGCGATCAAGCGGCGGAACCCGGGGTTCAACGAGCGCGCGCATGGGTTTCGCTCGTTCAATGATTTGCTGATCGAGGCGCAGCGGCGCGGGATTTTGAAATTGCAGGCGGATGAAAAATCCGGCGGTTACCTGGTGGAATTGCTCGATGCGGGATTGCCTCCGGTTGAGGTGAAATCCTTTGTCGCGGCGAAGCCGGTGACCGAGGTAAAACCTGCGATCGAAGTGAAGCCGCCGACGGAGGTGAAATCGGTGGTGGAGGCGAAGCCCGCCGCGAACGTGAAACCGGTCGTGCCTGCGGGCGCGGGTGTGACTGCGAATCCGGGTGGAATGGCGAGTGGTGCCGCGCCCGCGGTGGCGCCGCCGAGTGCCGCGCCGAGTCCGGTTGCCGCCGCGGCGACTGGCGCGGCGGTGAAAGCGCGGACGGAGGCGACCAAGCCGGCGGCACCGGCGTTGCCGCCGTGGTCGCGGTTTAATTGAACCGCGGGCGCGGGGGACCGGGCAGATCTGGCGGGCGATTGGGGGTGAACGAATTTCTCGGCCTTCATTCGCCGCCCCCATTCGTTTGCCAAAAAATTCCGAAGCCGGCCCGCAGATCACGCGGATGACTGTGGGGGTGCGATCAAACATGGGTAAGCGCCCGCAAGACCGTAGCGCAGACTTTCCAGTCTGCGGGGTCGCCGATTTCTAAGCGGCAGCGCGTGGCACGGACGGGGAGACGCTGGAAAAACGGACGGCCCGCAGGCTGGAAGCCCTGCGACACAGCAGACTGGGAAGTCTGCGCTACAACCGCAAAGGCGCACCCGCTCTTGGTCATAACGATGCAGTAGGAGCGCCGCCGTCTCGGCGGCTCACGGCGTGGGAAATCCGCGAGGGCAATTCACACTCCATATTTCGGTTCACCATTCAGTGAACATTTTCAATTGCCGAAAAATTTTGCGCCTCCGGCCGGTTTGGACGGTGTGAGCCGCCGAGACGGCGGCGCTACGATCGCATGGTTGCGGATGACGACGGGGGAAAATTAGAGCCTCGTTACCTCGGCTCCTACAAAGGGGGCGTTGGGTGAATGCCCGCTGCGCGCTCGCTGTCCGAAACCCCTACAAATGCTTGCGTTTCATGATTTTTCCCGCGGTCGGTCGGCGCTGAATCGCCGCGCGTTTTTGCGGGTCGGCGGGCTGGGGTTGGGGGGCTGACGCTCACGGATTTGCTCGCGCTCCAGGCGCGGGCGCGCGCGCGCAAGCTGCCGTTGCGCGACAAGTCGGTGATTTTTCTCTTCATGCACGGCGGGCCGTCGCAGTTCGAGACGTTCGATCCGAAGATGGGCGCGCCGCGCGAAATCCGCAGTGCGACGGGGGAAATTCCCACGACGATTCCGGGCATCACGTTCGGCGCGACGATGGAGAAACTCGCGCGGCTGGCGCACAAGTTCAGCGTGGTGCGCTCGTTCTCGACCGGCGACGCGACGCACGACATCAAGCCGATCGTGGGCCGCGACACGATGCGCGCGAACATGGGTTCGCTCTATTCGCGCATCGCGGGGCCGCTGCGGGCGGAGCCTCCGTTTCCGACGAATGTGATGTTGTTTCCGCGCGCGGTGCTGCCCGAGGCCGGGCCGGCGATCAAACAGTTCGGCGACTTCAGCGCGACGGGGGAATTGGGTTCGGCGTACGCGCCGTTCGTGCCGGGCGCGGGCGGCGGATTGCAGCAGGATTTGAAATTGAATCTGCCGCAGGAGCGGCTGAACGACCGGCGCGCGTTGCTCGCGAGCGTCGATCAATGGAAGCGCCGCGCGGAGGCGAGCGGGGCGTTCGCGGGCGTGAACGCGTTTCAGGAGCAGGCGTTCGACACCTTGCTGGGCGGCGTTTCGGAGGCGTTTGATTTGGCGAAGGAAGACCCGCGCGTGATCGCGCGCTACGACACCGCGCCGCTCGTGCCCAAGGAACGCATCAGCCGCAAGTGGAACAACCGCGAGCATTATGCCGATCACGGGGCGACGCTGGGGAAACTGCTCTTGCTCGCGCGGCGGATGTGCGAGCGCGGCGCGGGCTTCGTGACGGTGAACACGAGTTTCGTCTGGGACATGCACGCGGACAACAACAACGCCACGCTGACCGAGGGCATGGGCTACGTCGGCACGCCGTTCGATCACGCGGTGGCGGCGTTCATCGAGGACGTCGAGGCGCGCGGGTTGCGCGACAAAATCCTGCTCGTGTGCTGCGGCGAAATGGGCCGCACGCCGCGCATCAACGGGAAGGGCGGACGCGATCACTGGGGCGGCCTCGCGCCGTTGCTGCTCTACGGCGGCGGGCTGCGCATGGGCGCGGTGATCGGGCAATCGACTCGCGATGGCGGCGAACCCGCCGAAGATCGCGTGACGATGGCGGATCTACTGGCGACGATCATGCACACGATTCTCGACGTGGGCGAAGTGCGGCTGACGGATGGATTGCCCACGAATCTGGTGGACTTGATCACGCGGGGTGGGCCGATCAAAGGGTTGGTGTAAGCCCGAACCATGCAGTCGGGGAGGCGGCTCGTTTTAACGCAGAGACGCGGAGAACGCGGAGGAGCGCAGAAAATCAGAAGAATTCGCGGCGTGACGAGCGGTGCCCACATGAGACCCCGCCTCCGCGCTCCTCTGCGTTAAACCTAATGCCTTTCGGGAATTCAGGGGGGGTACCCCCGCAGATGTCCGACCCATCCTGGTAAATGAGGGCATGAAAAAAAAACGGGTGGCGCAGG
>JAYVOY010000377.1:0-4945 GCA_043757645.1 Verrucomicrobiota bacterium | reverse complement strand
GTCTCGAGCTATCTCCTCATCGGTTTTTGGTACGAAAAACCCTCCGCGGCGGACGCGTGCAAAAAAGCCTTCATCACCAACCGCCTCGGCGACTTCGGTTTTCTCCTCGGCATTCTCACCGTGTGGTCGCTGCTCGGCTCGCTGAATTTCAGCGTGCTGCAAGACGAGTTGTTCAAGAATCCCGCGGCGCTCGGCGCGGGCGCGACGTGCGCGGGCCTGCTGATTTTCTGCGGCGCGATGGGCAAGAGCGCGCAGTTCCCGCTGCACGTCTGGCTGCCGGACGCGATGGAAGGTCCGACGCCCGTGAGCGCGCTGATCCACGCGGCGACGATGGTGGCGGCGGGCGTTTACATGCTGTGCCGCGTGTTTTTCATCCTCAACGTCCCCGACTCGCACGCGCTCGAAGTCATCGGCTGGATCGGTGGATTCACCGCGCTGCTCGCGGCGCTGATGGCCGTGCAGCAAAACGACATCAAGCGCATCCTCGCCTACTCGACGCTCTCGCAGCTCGGCTACATGGTGCTCGCGGTCGGCGTCCACGCGCCCACGGCGGCGATGTTTCACCTCACGACGCACGCGTTCTTCAAGGCGATGCTCTTCCTCGGCGCCGGCTCGGTGATTCACGCGCTGCACCACGAGCAGGACATTTGGAACATGGGCGGGCTGAAGAAGAAACTGCCCGTCACGCACTGGACCTTCCTCGTCGGCACGCTGGCGTTGTGCGGCGTGCCGCCGTTCAGCGGCTTCTTCAGCAAGGACGCGATTCTCGCCGCAGCCGTCGAGCACAGCGTGGGCTTGTTCGTGCTCGCGGTGGCGGTCTCGGCGCTGACGACCTTTTATATGTTCCGCCTTTACTACGTCGCGTTCCTCGGCGGCGCGCGCACGGACGCTGCGTCGCACGCGCATGAATCGCCCGCCGTGATGGTCTGGCCGCTGCGCGTGCTCGCGGTGCCGAGCGCGCTGGCGGGCTTCTGGGGCATCGAGGCGTTGTTCGATTCGCAACTCAAGGGCGATCATCCGGTGCTTGATCTGCCGTTCGTGCAGCAACTTTTCGCGCCGCTGAATCACGCGCCGCTCGCGGCGTTGGGCGGATTGATCGCGGTGGTGTTTGGTTTCGCCTTCGCGCGCGAGTTGTACCAAAACGCGGCGACGGACCCGCTGCCGCAAAAGCTCGGCGCGTTCGGGCGCGGCATGAAGAACCGCTTCTACTTCGACGAGATTTACGAGTTCCTGATCGCCCTCACGCAGGAGGCACTCGCGCGGCTGGCGCAGTTTATTGATCGCTGGATCATCGCGGGCCTGCTGGTGCGCGGCGCGCACGGCAGCACGGAATTACTCGGTCGCGCGCTGCGGTTGGTGCAGACCGGCAATTTGCAAACCTACGCCTTCCTGTTCGTGCTGGGCGTGGCGCTGCTGCTGATTTTTGTGATCGGACACTGAACTTTCGAGCGACCCCGGGCATGTCACCACTGACCTACATCATCGGTTGTCCCCTCTTGGCGGGAATCCTCCTGCTCTTCGTCCCGGCCAATTTCCGCTGGGCCTCGCGGCTCATTGCGCTCGCGGCCACGGCGGTGTCGATGGTGCTCGCGGTGGGCCTGTTCCTGCGGTTTGAGACCGGCGTGGCGGGTTATCAGTTCGTGCAGAAAGTCGGCTGGGTCGATGCCCTGCAAATCAGTTATCACGTCGGCGTGGACGGCGTGAACATCGGCCTGATCCTGATGGGCGCGATCGTCGCGTTCGCCGCGGCATGCGTGTCGTGGGACATCGACAAACGGCAGAAGGAATTTTACACGCTGCTGCTCTTCATGACCGGCGGCATCCTCGGCGCGTTCGCGTCGCTCGATTTGTTTTTCTTCTACTTCTTCCACGAGTTCGCGCTGGTGCCGACCTTCATCATGATCGGCGTGTGGGGCCGTGGCGAACAACGCAACTACGCGACCTTCCAAATCACGCTCTACTTGAGCCTCGGCGCGCTCCTCGCATTGATCGGTCTCATCGCGCTCTACCTGCAATTGCCGGTGAGCGCGCGGACGTTTGACCTCGTGGAAATCACGCGGCACTTCAAGGCGTTCCCGATGGCCGCGCGCGCGCAGACGCTGATTTTCCCGCTGCTGATGTTTGGCTTCGGCATTCTCGTTTCGCTCTGGCCGTTCCACACGTGGGCGCCGCTCGGCTACGGCGCGGCCCCGACCGCGACCGCGATGCTGCACGCGGGCGTGCTGAAGAAATTCGGCCTCTACGGTTTGATCCGCGTCGCGCTGCCGCTGCTGCCCGAGGGTGGAAAAGCGTGGCTGAACCTCCTCGCGCTGCTGTGCCTCGGGAACATCGTTTACTGCGGACTCGTCGCGCTGCGGCAGAAAAATCTGAACCTGCTCATCGGCAATTCCAGCGTGGCCCACATGGGTTTTGTCTTCCTCGGCATCGCGAGCCTGAACCTGATTGGCGTGACTGGCGCGGTGCTCGTGATGGTCGCGCACGGCTTCCTCGCGGCGCTGACGTTCGCGTTGAGCGGCTATCTCTACTCGCAAACGCGCACCCTCGAGATCGAGAAGCTCGGCGGCCTCATGCGCCCGCTGCCGTTCATCGGCACCGCGCTGGTGATGGCGATGATGGCGGGCTGCGGCCTGCCGGGCTTCGCGAATTTCGCGGGCGAGGCGATGGTGCTTTTCGGCGCGTGGAAGGTTTACCGCGTCGTGACCGTGCTGGCGTGCTGGGGCGCGCTGGTCATCGGCGCGGTGTATATGCTGCGCGCGATTCGCAACGTCCTGCACGGACCGCTCGCCGAATCGTTCGGGAAACTCACGGACGCCAACGGGTGGCGGCGCGTGCCGTTTGTCTTGCTCCTCGTCGCGCTGATTGTCTTCGGCTGTTTCCCCGGACTGCTGGCGCGCAAAATTTCCCCGAGCGTCGAGGCACTGCTGCGCCCGCCCGCCCAGGCCGCGGTGAAACCCGCCGTGGCGCTGCCCACGGGCGGGGCGCGGACGCATTGAACTGACATTTTCATGAACAATCCGTTGGTGCTCGAAATCATCGTGGTGGTGCTCGGCCTCGGGCTGTTGCTGCTGGACCTCTGGCTGCCGGTGGAACGGCGGCGCGCGTTCGGCCACGCGGCGGCGGGCGTGCTGCTGTTGCTGCTGGTGGGAAGTTTCCTGACGCCACTCGCCGAGACCGCGCACGCGTTCGGCAAAATGTACGTGCAGGATGATCTCGCGGTTTTCTTCAAGCGGCTGTTCCTCCTCTCCGGCGCGGTCGTGCTCGTGATGGCCGTCGCGCATTTCGACCGCCTGCAGACGGGCCTTTCCGAGTTCTTCGCGCTCGTGCTGTTCGCGCTGGCGGGAATGCTGTTCGCCGCCTCCGCGAACGATTTCGCGTTGCTGTTCGTGGCGGTGGAGTTGATCACCGTGACCTTCTACGTGCTCACGAGTTTTCAACGCGACCGCGTCAACTCGCTCGAGGCGGGCATCAAGTACCTGATCCTCGGCGCGCTGGCGTCGGCGTTCATGGTGTTCGGCATCGCGCTCGTTTACGGAACGACGGCGAAGCTGAACTTCGGCGAACTCGCCGCGGTCGCGCCGCAATTCGTGACGAACAAAATTTTCCTCGCGGGCCTGCTGCTCGTGATCGTCGGGCTGGGCTTCAAGATCGCCGCGTTCCCCTTCCAAATGTGGGCGCCGGATGTTTATCAAGGCTCGCCCACGCCCGCGACGGCCTTCCTCGCAGTCGGCTCGAAGGCCGCGGGCTTCGTGCTGTTGCTGCGCGTGCTGTTCACCGCCGCGCCGCAAATCACCGCGCACTGGCCGACGCTGCTGATGGTGCTGTCCGGCGTCACGATCCTCTACGGCAACCTCTGCGCGCTGCCGCAGCGCAACCTCAAGCGCCTGCTTGGCTACTCGAGCATTTCCAACGCGGGCTACCTGCTGCTCGGTGTCGCCGCTCTCAGCGCGGCGGGGCAGACCGCGCTGCTCTACTATCTCGCCGGCTACGTGTTCACCGTGCTCGCGGCGTTCCTCGTGCTCACGCTCGTGCTGCGCCAGGTCGAGGGCGAGGACATCACCGCGCTCGCGGGCCTGAGCCAGCGCTCGCCGATGCTCGCGGCGATTCTGACGCTCGCGATGGTTTCGCTCGCGGGCGTGCCGCCGCTGGCGGGCTTCTTCGGAAAATTTCTGCTGCTGAAATCCGTCGTGGAACAAGCGCCCGGAAACCCCTGCTATTATTGGCTCCTCGGCGCGGCGGTGCTCGGCGTGGTGATCTCGCTCTACTATTATTTCGGCGTGATCCAGACGATCTACTGGTCGAGGGAAGTCCCCGATTTGTCCGCCATCGAAATCTCGCTGCCGATGCGAATTTCCCTCTGCGCCTGCACCGCGGGAATGCTTTTCCTCGGCCTCTTCCCCGGCACCGTGGTGAACTTCGCCACCGCCGCCGCCCACGCGCTGAAGTAGCGCTGCTTCAACGCGCGCGAACTCCGGCAGGGCACGCCCTGGCGTGTGGTCACGGCAATCACACGATTGCCTGTCGCGGCGTTCGAGTTTAACGCAGAGGCGCGGAGGGCGCGGAGAGTCGCAAAGAAAAGGAGCGGCGGAGCAAACAATCTCTTCGCTGGTCGAAAAAAATTCTCCGCGTTCCTCCGCGCCTCTGCGTGGAGTAAAAACGCCCTCCTTCGCAATTGGCCTCGTCGCGGTTCCGAGCCTCGTCACGAAACAAAAAACCGACCGGTCCATCACGACCGGTCGGCTCGCGTTTGCCTGTGGCGAAACGAAATTACTTCTTCTTCGGCTCTTCCTTCTTGGCGTCCTTCACCTCGATGTCTTCGGCGACCATCTGATATTCGATGGTGACTTTCGAGCCGACCTTGAGGTCGCCGTGGACTTTGGTTTTGCCGCTGCGTTGCACGGTCCACTTCTCCTCGCCCTTCTGGACGGTGACCGAGGTGGGCGTGACT
>JAYVOY010000376.1:0-4964 GCA_043757645.1 Verrucomicrobiota bacterium | reverse complement strand
AGACGGGCGCGCTCGGCGGCCTGACGATGTTTGTCGGCAACAACGTGAACACCCGCCTCGACCTGAGCTGCGCCAGTGGCGTCGAGGTCGGCAAGATTTACGGGATGTTCCGCGTCATCCGCTTGGAGGACGCCTGCGGCAACCGCATTTGCCCGAAGCCGAAGAATCCGAACTGCACCACGGGCGCCAGCCCGAACGTGATCACGTTCACATACACCGGTGGCAACTGCGCCACCGCGCACAACTCGCAAACCCGCGGCGTGAACTACAACTGCGCGGATGCCGCCGCGGCCTGCACGGGACCGGTCAAAGTCGTCTTCTCGCGGACGCCGTCGATCAGCCAGGCGTTCTTCTCGAAAACCGTGCCCGCCGGTCAGTCCGTCACGGTGCGTGCCCCGGCGAATTGCACCAACCTTGGCCCGAAGCTCTACGCCTTCATCTTCAACGGCGCGACGCAGATTGAATGCGTGCTGATCGACACGTCCTGCGCGGCCCCGCTGATTCGCGGCGAGACCTTCGGTGGTTTGAAGTTGGTTGATTACGCGATCGCAAACTAATCGCGTCCCCACCCAACTTTGTCGGTGCCAAGCGGGCCGTCGCAAGACGGCCCGCCTTTTTTTTGGCGGGATTTTGCGGGCGAAATCGTTGGGGGGGAAAGGCCCGCAAGCCGCGCGGCAAAGCGCGTGAGATCCCGGAAAGCAACGGGCGGAATCAACCCGAAGTCCGAGGCAGGCTCGCGCGAATTCAGAGGAAACGCACCCGGGGCGTGGCGTTGACGCCGCTTCACGGGCCGATGATCGGTGACGTTCTCCCGCCTCAAACCGGGTCGCGCCGAAGCGGCGTGACCGCCGCGCCCCGCGGCGCGAACCCCCCGGCCTATTTGTTGGTGGCCGTGGCGCTGGGGGCGGGCACCGGCGCGCCGACGGTGTTGGTGCCGGCGGGAGCGGCGACGCCGGATTTGCGGGTCCAGAGTTTGACGGTCTTGTCGGCGCCCGCGGTGGCGAGGTAGCGGCCTTCGGCCCCGAGCGCAATGGCGGGAACGGCGTTGGAGTGCGCGGCGAGAGTTTGGAGGAGTTTGCCGGTGCAGGCTTCCCAGAGGAGGACGGCGCCGGTCGTGGTGCCGCCGACGACCAGTCCATCAGGCGCGACCGCAAGGCTCGAGAGCGTCGCACCGGCGGGGAGCCGGAGGGGCGGGGACCAGGCGCTGCGCGCGATTTCGAGGACGGCGATGCGCGAGCCTTCGCCGCACGCGAGCACGGTGGCGTCGGCGGAGAGGACGGCGAGGCGGAGGGCGTTGGTGCCGAGGTTGATTTCGGTTTTGCGGGTGCCGCTGAGGGTTTCAAACGTTTTGAGGGTGCCCTCGCGACCGACGCTGGTGAGGTGGGTGCTGTCGGGCGTGAACGTCACGGCGAGGACGGCGTCGTAGTGGCCCTGATAGGCGTTGAGCAGGCGACCGGTGGCGGTGTCCCAACGCTTGAGCTGGCCGTCGCGGCCGCCGCTGGCGAAGGATTTTCCGTCGGGGGAAAAGGTGAGGGTGGTGACATCGTTGCTGTGCCCGGTGGCCGAGGATTTGATGCGGCGCCAGGTGGCTTCCCAGATTTTTATGGAGAAGTTGGGGCCGAGGCCGGCGAGGAATTTGCCGTCGGGTGAAAGGGCAATGGTGTTGAAAAGTCCGCTTTCCCCGAGGACGGGCTTGAAGCGTCCACTGGCGATGTCCCAAACGTTCGCGGTGCGCTCGTCGCTGCTGGCGACGGAAAGACCATCCAGGGAAAAGGCCACGGCCGCGGGGGTCTCTTTGTGTCCTTCCAAGTTGCGGACCGGTGAGAACGAAATGCCGGCCAAACCCGCGTTGCGGCCGATTTCAAAGGTGGGCGCGGGCGGCGGCGGCGGCGGGGGCGTCACCGGTGCGACAATTTTGACGACCGGCGGGGGCGGCGGGGGCGGCGGGGGCAGGGGCGGTTCCTCGGCCAGTTTGCGAATGTAGGAGGAACTGATGCCGAGCACGATGGCGATGACCACGAACACGGCCACGAGCGGACCAAAGCGGGCGAGGGCGGATTTGGGCGGGGCCGTCGCGCGGACGGGGGCGTCGTCGTCGTGGTGTTTGAGCGAGAGTGTCGGTTTGAATTCCCCGGGATGGCGTTTGGCGAATTCGGGGACGTCGTCGGGATGCAGCGGTTCGAAGTCACCGAGTTGTTGGGTGACTTTGATTGGCGGGGCGGTGAAGATGCTCTCGAGGCGGCGTTCGACATCGCCGGCGGTGATGGGGCGCTGTTGGGGATCTTTGGCGAGACAGTCGGCGATGAGACCGTTCAGCCCGGCGGGAACGGGATTGGGAATCCCGAGTTCGGTCAGGCGGTCGGCGAGGGATTGCGGCTCGGCATTGCGGATTTGGTCCTCGATGTCGCCCGCGCAAAACGGCGGCGTGCTGGTGAGCAATTCGTACAGCGTGGCGCCAAGCGAATAAATGTCATCGCTCGTGCTGGCGGGGAGGCCATCCAGTTGCTGCGGGCTCATGAACGTGAGCGTGCCCCAGCCGAGGTGGCGGTTGGTGGCGCCCTGATACTTGTCGCGGAGGTTCACGGCGATGCCAAAGTCGGCCAGCTTCAACAAACCCTTGTCGTTGATGAGCATGTTGGCGGGCTTCAGATCGCGATGGATGACGCCCTCCTTGTGCGCGTAGCTGAGGGCGCTGCAGAGGTCGCGGAAAATGGGGCGCAGAAAATCCCACGCGAGCACGTGCGGGTGTTGCTTGGTACACAGGTCGTGCAGGTTGACCCCCTTCACATATTCCATCGAGACGAACGGAAATTCGCCGGGAATATTATGGAAGTCGTGAATGCGGATGATGTTCGCGTGACTGAGCTGCCGGCTCTTGAGGGTCTCGAGGCGGAGATCCTCGAGCGCGCTGTCATCGATGCCTTTGGACGGGTCGAGAAGTTTGAGGGCCAGGGGTTCGCGCAGGACAGTGTCGGTGGCCAGCCAGATTTCGCCCGCCCCGCCGCCGCCCAGACGCTTGGTCAGGATGTAACGCCCGGCCCCCAGTCGGAGGCCGGGATAAATCCCGGGCATCCCACCGAGGGAATTTTCCCCGGAATTAGTTCCTGTGCTTGCGTCGGTTCGGTCCACAGTGTGATAGTGTCACGGTCAGCCGGTAAAACAATAGCGGAATGGATGTCGTTCTTGCAAGAACATCGGCTGGAACGGAAAGAGCTGTAAGATTTCAGACGATGCGAATCATTTATTCGTATAAGGGCAGTCAGGGAAAAGTGGATTTCCCACCGGGAGAAATCCTGCTGGGAAGGCCCGCTACTTCGAGCGAGCCCGATCTGGATTTGAGTCCGGATCGGGATGTGTCACGCCGTCATGCGGTGGTGCGCGAGGTGGACAGCAAGATCACGATCGAGGATCTGGGCAGCCAATTCGGAACGTTCGTGAACGGCCGGCGGATTGCCGACACGATCGAGATCGCGCCCGAGGACATGATTTCCATCGGATCCACGGTGCTGCAGATTTTTGCTGGCACCGCGGATCCGGTGGTGGTGGTGGAGGACGACGAGCCGGTGACGGTCGCCGCGGCCATCGAGGATGACGGCAGTTGCCAATATCTGCCGGAAGACGAGCAGATGGCGGAAAACGAATTGTCGGAATCGTTGTTTCCGGATGCGGGGCAGGCGCGCAGCCGTGTGCTGGCCGATATCCTGGCGACGAACGCGATCAGCCAGGAATTGTACCCCTTCGTCAGCAATCTGCTCGCCCGTTTGATGGGCGTCGTGACCGATGCGGAACGCGGCGCGATTCTGTTGTTGGACCGGGTGACGCAGCGGTTGGTGGTCGTGGCGTATGTGGCCCCGGGGGAGGCGGCGGTGAGTCAAACGCTGGCGCGCAAAACGATGGCGGAATTGCGGCCGTTTTTGTGGCGGCGGCTGGCGGCGCGCGCGCCGAGCGACACGGCGCAGCAGATTCAAATCAAGTCGGCGATTTACGCGCCGCTGGTTTTTCAGCAACGGGCGCTGGGGGTGTTGTGCGTGGACAGCTCGACCCGCGACCTGGCGTTCAACGACGACGATTTGCGCCTGGTGCGCGCGGCGGCCCATGCGGCGGGCGCGACGATTGCGGCGTTCGAGGCGCAGCAGCAACTGGCGTTGAAAATGTCGGGGCTGCAACGGTTGTTGTATCCCTTCACCGCGGAGACGATTGGCAATCTCGTGGCGCGTTCCCAACGCGGCGCGCTGGCCCCGCAGGCGGCGCGCGCCGAGGTCACGCTGCTGTGGGTGGGGTTTGCCGGATTCACGCTGCCCGCCACGGTGCAACAAGGCGCGGCCGTGCTGGAGTGGTGGCACGAGCACTGGGATCTCGTGCTGGAAACGATCCAGAAATTTGGCGGCACCATCGAGCGGCTGGCGGAGGATCATTTGCTCGCGGTGTTCGGCAGTCCGGAGCCGGACGCGAAAATGCACGAACACGTGGTCCACGCGGCGCTGGGGCTGGCGGCGGAACTCATCCGGCTGCGCGATCGCCAACGCGCGACGGGCGGCGGCACGTGGGAGGTGCGGCTGGCGATGCACACGGGCGAGCCGTGGCAGGGATTTTTCGGGACGCCGGAGCGCATGATTTTCCGCGTGCTGGGTGAGCCTGTGGACCACGTCGCGCAACTCGCGCGCGGCGCGGGGCCGTTCGAGTTGCTGGCCAGCAAGGCGCTCCAGCCGATCATCGCGCCGATGGTGCAGAGTGAGCCGGTGACCGTTTCGGGCAGTCCGGCGGGCGCGGCGCTCGAGGCTTTCCGCATCAAGGCGCTGCCGACGGCGCTGTGAACGGCGGGGGAAAAGCTCAAAGCGCAAAGAGTCAAAGCTCAAGGGAAGGGCCAAATTCCAAGGGCCAGCGCCGCAGTGAGCGCGTGGCGTTGCGGCGATCAAACTCACCGGCGAATTTTCCGCGGGCGGCTCACGCTTTTTTGTGGTCGC
>JAYVOY010000375.1:0-4976 GCA_043757645.1 Verrucomicrobiota bacterium | reverse complement strand
CCGATTCACCCATCTCATTAGCACCCGGCTTTAGCCGGGTGTCTGGGACGGCGAATGAGCACAACCGCTTTAGCGGTTTCCAGTCTTGCTCTCGTGGCTGACAGCTCTGCCAAAGCCGTTGAAACGGCTGCCCGATTCGCTTCCCCGGCAACACCCGGCTAAAGCCGGGTGCTAATGAGAAGTGCAATAAACTGAGGTGCGCCCCCCAGCGGGGCAGCGAAGAAATGTTCGTCACTCCGATACGGGTGCCAGATTGCGCTCCACACAAAAAACAAGGCGTGTTCGCCCAAGATCATGCGTCCCGGATTTGCGGCGGCGACCAGTCGCGTTGCAGAAAGCGCTGACAGGTCAGCGCCCTCCCACAACGCGACTAGCATTCGCCGCGGGCCACGCTCCCGCCCCGCTCAATACCGCGGCACGCGCGGATCGATCTCCTCCGCCCACGCGCCGATGCCGCCCTTGACGCTCTTCACGTATTTGAAGCCCTGATCGCGCAGGAAACGCACCGCCTTCAGCGAGCGAATGCCGCTCTTGCAGTGGATGTAATACTGCACGTTCGGATCGAGTTCGGTGAAGTTGTGGCCCAGCGTGCTCAACGGCACGAGCGGCACGCCCTCGACGTGCGCGATTTGGTATTCGTCGGGTTCGCGCACGTCGATGACCCTGATGCCGCGTTTGGGTTCAGCGAGCGCCAGTTTCATTTCCTGCACCGTCACCTCGTCGGGATTCGACAACGGCACGGCGGGTTCCGGCGAGATGCCGCAGAACTGCTCGTAATCAATCAGCGCCGTGATCGTCGGCTTCTCGCCGCACACCGGGCACTTTGGATCGCGCCGCAAACGCAGCTCGCGGAACTTCATATCGAGCGCGTTGAACAACAGCAATCGGCCAACAAGCGAAGTCCCTTTGCCCAGCGCGAGCTTCAAAATCTCCGTCGCCTGAATGCAGCCGATGATGCCCGGCAGCACCCCCAGCACACCGCCCTCGGCGCAACTGGGAACCATCCCCGGCGGCGGCGGTTCGGGATAAAGGCAGCGATAACACGGCCCGCCCAAGTGCGGCGCGAAGACGCTCGCCTGTCCGTCGAAGCGGAAAATCGACCCGTAAACATTGGCCTTCTTAAGGAGCACGCACGCGTCGTTCGTGAGGTAGCGCGTCGGGAAATTGTCCGTGCCATCCACGACGATGTCGTACTGCGCGATGATCTCGAGCGCGTTCTCGCTGCTCAGGCGGACGTTGTGGCGGATGACTTCCACGTTGGGATTGATCTCGTTGATCGTCTCCTTCGCCGATTCGGATTTCGAGCGGCCCACATCACTCGTGCCGTGGATGATCTGCCGCTGGAGGTTCGAGAAATCCACCGTGTCGAAATCGACGAGGCCGATTTTACCAATGCCCGCGGCCGCGAGATACATCGCAATCGGCGAACCCAGCCCGCCCGCGCCGATGCACAGCACGCTCGTCGAGCAGATTTTTTTCTGACCGGCCATGCCCACTTCCGGCAGGATAAGGTGGCGCGAGTAGCGGCGGATTTCGTCGTTGTTCAATTGCATAATTTCAAAAAAAGTCGCGGCAGCCTAGTTGTGGTGCTTGATAAATCAAGCCGCCCCGCCGCGGGCGCATCTGAACGGGCGCATCCGCGCACTGCCCCCGTCGCGCCGCCGTCCCGGCGGCTCACACGTGGGAAAGTTCGGGGGGGCAATTGTCCGCGCGCTTTTGGTTCACTCTTCAGTGAGCATTTTGGGCCGCGGAAAATCCGCGCTGTCACCCCGTTTGGATAGTGTGAGCCGCCGGGACGGCGGCGGTCCGACTGCATGGTTACGGCCAAAGCCGGGCGCAAATGAGATTTTCAAACCGAAGACGAGTATCTGGGATGCACTCACACCCGCGTCGCGCTTGCGCTCGCGATGCAACGGGGCATCTTCCCGCCATGAATCGACCGAACAAAGTTGAGGCGCTCTCTGGCTTTCGCATCCGGGTGGCCTACTCCGATGGCACCGCAGGTGTCATTGATCTTTCCGCCGATGTGGGCCGAGGCGTGTTTGCGCCGCTTGCCGATGAGGCGTTTTTTCAGACCGTTCACATCGGGCGGTTCGGGCAAATCGCCTGGTCAGAGGATCTCGAGATTTGCCCCGACGCGGCTTATCAGGAGATTATCCAACAAGCGGCGGCGGAGGTCGCGAATGCCTGAAATCAGCCGTTTCTACGGCATCATCATTCGGCTCTACTACCGCGATCATCCGCCGACTCATTTTCATGCGATCTATGGAGAGCATGAGGCGCTGATCGAGATTGAGACGGGCGCAATCCACAAAGGGCATCTCCCGAAGAACGCTTATGAACTCGTCGCTCAGTGGCGTGGAATTCATCTGCAAGAACTGCGTGAGGATTGGAATCGCGCTCGGCAGCAACGCCCGCTTTTGCCGATTGCTCCATTGGATTGAACAGCGACCAGATCGACCGATGCTGCGAACTCTGTCGCCCGCAGCTCTTGAGCGACGAACTCGCGAGGCGAGTGCTTTTTCGTCCCAGGATTTTGGACATGAAAAATCAATCCGTCACCATTCGCTCCCAACAGCCGCCCGTCGTTGAATTGGATTCCGAGGCGCAGTCCGCCTACATCCGATTCACCAACCATAAGGTGGCGAAAACCGAACCGCTGATCACCGCCGGCTGCATCGTGACGGTGGATTTTGACGCCCCCGGCGAGGTGGTCGGGATTGAGTTGGTGGGCGTCACAGAATTCGGCGTGGAAGCGCTGCTCAAGATGGCGGGGGTTGCACCGCTTCCAAAAAGACTGGCGGGGAGAGCGAGATACGTCCCGGCGAAATTGCAAATGGCCTGAGAAACCGGCGCTGCCTGTGGGGACTTCTCTTTTTTTAAAGACGGGAGCAAATCGCCAGCCCGAAGGGCGGCGGAGAATAGCCCAGCACTTCAGTGCTGGGTTCGGATCACAAGCGAAGCGAGTCCCGGTAGGGACGAAAGAATCGCTGGCGAATTGCGGCGAGTTCGCACTTCTGCCGTCCCTGCCGGGACTTTTCGCCGTGGTGGCCATTCACCCAGCGCTCAAGCGCTGGGCTATTTTCGCTCGTCCCTGCGGGACTAGGCCCGCGCCGCGGGGTCCCACAAGTTCTCGCTGCATTTCCGAAAACCACACTTCTCACGAAATAATTGCAGCCATCTGGCAGTATTTCGCACTGAGTTGGCGCCTTCGAAATCACCCTCACCGCGGCACCCACTGCACCGCGTCCACGACCACGAAACCATCCGCGCCGGCGTTGGTGATAATCACGACCGCGGATTGGTCCGCGGTGAAATCGAAATGCCCGAGCGCGTGGAAACGGTCGTCGATCGCGGGGGCTTTGCGCTGATCCACGAACACGGTTTCACGGCCGCCGGCGTGGAGGATTTCCACGGCGACTCGGGAGGCGCGGTTCGCGTTGGGCGGATAGGCGAGGCGGACATCGTAGTGGCCGGCCTTCGGTAGTTTCGTCTCGAAACGCGCGCTGGCTTTGCCGTCGCGCGCGTTGCCGTCGTGTTGGTAGCCGTTGCCGATGAAGCCGGGCGCGGCGCTGCTCTGATGCCAGTCGCCGGTGACCTTCGCGTCCGCATCATCCACCACGATGCCGGGAAGTTTTTTTGGATCGAGAAATCCCGTCGCACCTTTGCCCGCCTTGCCCTGCGGCGTGCTGGCGCTGGCGTAGTCGAGCACTTGTCCGTCCTTCAACAATTGCTCGCGCAGTTTCGCGTAAGGCACGTCCTGCACGGCGAGCTTGCTGTCGATGGCGAGCGCGGCGGCGGTGGCGGCGCTTTGGCCGAGAATCATGAACACCGGCTCCATGCGGATGCTGCCGAAGGCGATGTGCGAGCTGGAAACGCAGATGGTGACGAAGAGGTTGTCGCACTGGCCGGCCTTCGGCACGAGCGCGCCGTAAGCGATCGCGTAGGGCGTGATGCCGACACCGATGTCACCCTCGTTTTGCACGTGGCCCTCGGGCGTGACGTAGCGCTGCACGTTGTGGGAATCGATCGTGTAGCTGCCCATGCCGACGGCGTCGGGCGTGGGTTTTTTCTTGGTGAGTTCGTTTTCGGTCATCACGAATTTGCCGATCATGCGGCGCGCCTCGCGCACGTAGATTTGATGCGGCCAGTTGCCGTTGTCGGTGAATTCGTCCTTGGGCAAACCCCACTTCGTCATGCGCGCCTGAACCTCTTTCGGCACGCGCGGATCGTTCGCGATGAAGTAAAGCCAGCCCTGTTGATACGTGCGGTGCTCGGTGAGAATTTCACGGCGACGCTCGTAGCCGGCCTCGGGGTAATCGTAGTTCATCCCAATGTTGTCCGTGCTGAACGGGCCGTGGTTGTTCGAGTCCGTCTTGTGGTTGGGGATCGGATCGAACTTGTCGAAGGTTTCCTTCCAGCCCGCCTCGTAGAGGCGGACGAGCAACTCGTATTGCCGCGGGTCGTAGCCGTCGGGCTTCGGAAACGGAACGCGATTCTCCGCGTGGTCGGTCACGCAATAGCGGTAGCAGTAGGCCTGCACGCGTTTGTCGCCCGCGCCGTAATCGCCGGGCGGCGCGGTGCTGATGCGCGGGAGCACGCCGGACTTGGGATCACCGGGGATGACGTAGGGACTGATCCTCGTTTTGAGCGCGCCGAAGTGGTGGCGGTGATGGAGGACGCCGACTTGGATGCCGTTCCACTGCTCGCCGTAAACCGAGTTCGCCTCGCGTCCGACGTGGTAATCCACGCCCGCCGCGGCCAGGAGATCGCCCTCGTAGGTGGCGTCCACAAACATCTTCGCGGTGTAGGTTTTGCCGGAGAGCGTCGTGATGCTCGTGATGCGCGCGCCGGATTTTTTCACGCCGTTCGCGCGATCGAGCCATTCGTCGCGGTGAACGGGGATTTGAAATTCGCGCACGTAATCCTCGAAGACGCGCTCGGCCACGCTCGGCTCGAAAATCCACATCGTGCGA
>JAYVOY010000374.1:0-4982 GCA_043757645.1 Verrucomicrobiota bacterium | reverse complement strand
TCCGTCGAGGAGGGCATCGAGCGCTCGAAGGAAGCCGAGCACGGCTACAAACACACCGCGATCATCCACTCGCACGATGTCGAGGCGATGACCGCGATGGCGCGCGCGATGGACACGACGCTCTTCGTGAAGAACGGCCCGAGCATGGCCGGCCTCGGCCTCGGCGGTGAGGGCTACCTGAGTTTCTCGATCGCCACGCCGACCGGCGAGGGCATCACCAATCCCCGCACCTTCACGCGCGTCCGCCGCTGCGTGATGGTGGATAACCTGCGGATTTATTGAGCGGAATACGGTTTTCAAAATTTACGCGATGAACCTCGCCCGCGTCGAAGGCAACGTGGTCGCCACGCGCAAGCATCCGAGCTTGAACGGCTGGCGGCTCGTGATTTGCCAGCCGATCGGGCCGGACGGGCAGGTCGAGGGCCAGCCGCAGGTCGCGATCGATCCGCTCGGCGCGGGCTTGCACCAGACCGTGATTATTTCCTCCGACGGCGCGGCGTCGCGCAAAGCCGTGGGCGACGAGAAAAGCCCCGCGCGCTGGATCATCGCCGCCATCGTGGATGAAAAAGTTCCGGGGGTGCTCGTATGAGGCTCGGCTCCGTCATCGGACGCGTCACGTTGAGCGTCACGCATCCGGGACTCGAGGGCGCGCGCTGGCTTGTCGTGAGTCCGTTCAATCGCAGCCATTTTCAAAACGGCACCCGCGCCCTTGAGGGCCTCAGCACCGAGCCGAGCGTCGTGGTGTATGACGCTTTGGGCGGCGGTGTCGGACAGACCATCGGATTCATCGAAGGCCGCGAGGCCGCCCAACCTTTTGAGAAACCGCCCCCGATCGACGCGATCAACGCGGCGCTCGTGGACGAGATTTTTTACCACCCGCAAACATGAAAAAAGTCATCAGCGCCAAAGACCTCGAGGCCCTCATCGCCAAAGGGGCCGACCTGAAAACCGCCCTCGCCGACGCGATCCTCACGCCCTCCGCCAAGGATATTCTGCGCCGCAACACGCCCGCGCGCGGCGCGAAGTCCAAGGACGCCGCGAAGGCTCCCGCCGCGCCAAAAGCGATTACGTCGAAGAGTCCGAAGGCGGACCTCGAGGCGTATTTCAATTCGCCCGAGTGCCTCGTGTTGAAGGAGCAGTTGTGCGACATGGGCCGCCGCTTGTGGAGCCGCGCCTACGTGGACGGCAACGGCGGCAACATCGCCATCAAGGTCGGCGCGGATGTCGCGCTCTGCACGCCCACGCTCGTGAGCAAGGGTTTCATGAAACCCGAGGACATGTGCCTCGTGGATTTCGAGGGCAACCAACTGGCCGGCGTCAAGCGGCGCACGAGCGAAATTCTGATGCACTTGGAGATCATGAAGCGCCAGCCCAAGGCCGTCGCGACGTGTCATTGTCATCCGCCTTACAGCACGGGTTTCGCGGTCGCGGGCTTGGTGCCACCGACGTGCATGATTCCCGAGTATGAGGTGTTCGCCTCGGTCGCCGTCGCTCCGTATCGCACGCCGGGCACGCCCGAGATGGGCAAGCTCGTCGCCGACTTGGTGGACAAGCACAACACGATATTGATGGCGAACCACGGCGTCGTGAGCTGGAGCCACAACAACGTCGAGGACGCGTATTTCAAGATGGAGATTCTCGAGGCGTATTGCCGCACGGTGCTCGTCACCGCGCAACTCGGCCGCCCCGCGCAGACGATGACGCCGACGCAGCTTCAGGATTTGCTCAAGATCAAGCAGAGCCTCGGCATCCCCGACCCGCGCCACGGCCTCAAGGAATGCGAACTCTGCGACAACGACGAATGGCGCCCCGGCGTCACCTGCGCCGTGCCGCCGAAAGCCGCGTCCGTCGGTTACGACGCCGAAGCCGAGGCGACCGTGAAGGCGATCACGGATCAGTTGATGGCGGCGCAGGCGAAGTGACGCGGACGAAGCGATGAGCGACGCACAAAAGAACGCTGCTCGGTTCAATCACGGGGCTTGTCGCTCAACTCGCATCACTCGGCATTCTCAAATCGCGTTTCGTTCCAGCGCGGTTGATGGGCGGGTGCGTTGCCCGGAGGGCAACAATTTGAATAGCCCCGGATGGAATCCGGGGTGCGCGCGAAAATCTGTCGCGACCCCAACGGGGTCGAATCACGCAACTCGCGGTGTTCACGTTTTTGGCGTTCGTGAAATTTTTTCCATCTCTGTCGCTGCATGGGTTTCGCACCTTGTCCTCCGAAACCAATTTTACTTTCGCAGGGATTGATTGACCGGGTCTGCCGATGTCCACGTTCACCCAAATTTACTACCACTTGGTCTTCGCCACGAAGAACCGCGAACGGGTTCTCGACAAACCGGGGCGCGAGGAATTCTTCCGCTACGTCTGGGGAATCATCCGCAACAAAAGCTGCCACCTGTATCGCATCAACGCCGTCGAGGACCACGTTCACATCCTCACCAGCGTGCATCCGACCGTCGCGTTTGCGGAATTCGTGAAGGACATCAAGGTGGCGTCCAACGAATGGATCAAAGCAAAGCGGATTTTCCCCCGCTTCACTGCGTGGCAGGAGGGCTACGGCGCGTTCACCGCCGCGCACGCCGACAAGGATCGGTTGATCGATTACATCATCGGTCAGGAGGCGCATCACCAAGCGGTTTCATTCCTCGACGAATACCGACGGCTGCTGCACGAGGCCGGAGTCGAATTCGATGAAAAATATCTGGCGTAAATCTTCCGCGCCATTCGACCCCGCTGGGGTCGATTCCTCGCGCCCCTTTACCCCGGGTTTCACCCGGGGCTATTCGAATGGGTGCCCTGCGGGCACCGAAGCGCTGGCATGACAAAACCCCTCGACACCAAACTCGCCGCGATCCAAACCAACCGCTCGTTGCGCGCTTCCGGTTCGCCGCGGGCGTGATAGGCTGGCTCGAATATGAGCACCGTGAAAATTGAAATCCCCGAGGAATTCGCCCGCAGTTTCGGGGTGACGGACGAAGAGGCGGCGCGCAATGCCAAGATCGAATTGGCGATCCAGATGTGTCGCGAGGGAAAGTGGACCATGGGCCGGGCCGCGCAGTTTTCGGGAGTTTACCTTGGTAAATTTATGGACCTGCTTCGTGATCGCGGCATCAGGCAGATATATACCGCGGAGATGCTCGCGCAGGATGTTGCTTATGCACTTGGTCCGGGCTAATTCGCCTCCGGTCAGCTACCTGATTCGCCTGGGTATCTTCTCGTTGCATAGAACACTGCGAAAAATGGCGAGTTTTCCCGCCTCGATCTGGAAGGAAGTTGTGATTGCGAGTGCCGGGGATCCTCCATCAAAGCTAGCCGGAGTTCGCGGGCTTCCGGTTCGCGGCAGTTACGATAATTTGAGTCAGCTATGAACTCTGTGCTTATCGAAATCCCCGAGGCGGACGCCCGCAGTTTCGGCGCGACGGACGACGCCTGCGCACGCAACGCCAAGATCGAACTCGCGATCGGAATGTATCGCGACGGCAAGTGGTCCACGGGGAAGGCCGGGAGATTTTGCGGAATGACGCGGATCGCCTTCATGGATTTGCTGCGCGATCGCAAGGTCGAGATGCCTTACACCGCCGAGATGCTAGAGCAGGATCTTGCCTATGCCCGCAGTCGTCGCTGATTCGTCGCCGTTGGTTTATCTCGCCCGTCTCGGACATTTCAAAGTGTTGCGCGTTCTCCATCAAGAAGTGCTCATTCCTCCCGCCGTGTGGCGCGAGGTCGGAATCCAGGGCCGAGATTATGCGGAAGGACGGTGCCTTTCACGCGCTTGCGCCGAAGGGTGGATTCGGGTGACGACCGCCGCAAACGCAGTGGTTCCCGACGACGAAGAATTTGCCGAGCTGGATCTCGGAGAACGCGAGGCAATCATGCTTGCCCTGAGCTTGAGCGCGTTATTGGTGATCGACGAGCGCGATGGCCGGGCCGTTGCCACGCGCTTGGGTTTGCGCCTCACTGGCACGTTGGGCCTGCTGGTCGAGGCGAAGAACCGCGCGCTCATTCCGAGCCTGCGCATCGAACTGGATCGCCTGCTCGTGGAAACAAATTTTCGGTGCGCCGAGTCGCTGCTTCAGAAGGCTCTTCTGGAGGCGGGCGAAGCCACTACCGGTTAAACCCATGAAATCCCTCGACACCAAACTCGCCGAAATCAAAGCCAACCGCTCCTCGCGCGCCTTCATCCTCGCGGATGCCAAGGACGCGGACATGGCCTTCGGCGTGCGCGCGCCGGGGCCGCGCGGGTATCTCGCGCGCCGCGGCGCGCGGCCGGCGCAATTCTCGCCGGAGGTTTGGTCGCGCAACGAGTTCGGCTTCCGCAATCTCCCCGAGTTCCTCGACATCGTGCGCGAGGTCACGCACCAGGGCTTGGTGGACATCATGCTCATGTCCGCCTACGTGAACGAGCAACTCACGATCAAGGAGGGCTTGTTCACCAGCTCGCACGTCACCCCCGCCGCGCGCGCGAACGACACCACCGACGTCTGGGCCGCGCGGCACGGCTGCTACACGCGCGAGCCGAGCCAGCCGTTTCGCAGCGCCACCATTGACCACATTCAATGCGGCGAAATCGAGTGCGACCGCACGCGCGAAACTTTTCCCGGCGCGAATCTCGGCCTCTACTCCGTCACCTTCGTCAACGAACTCGAACAGGACCGCGAGGCGCTGCTGTGGTACAAGGAATTTCGCGAAGAGGCCGAGCGCAAGGGCTTCCGCCACTTCCTCGAAGTCTTCGATCCGAATGTCGCCAGCGGCATCGCGCCGGACAAACTCGGCGAATTCATCAACGACAACATCCTCCGCACCCTCGCGGGCGTGCCCGAATCGGGGCGTCCCGATTTTCTGAAGATTGTTTATCACGGCCCGCGCGCGATGGAGGAGCTGGCGCAGTACGATCCCAATCTCGTCGTCGGCATCCTCGGCGGCAGCGCGGGCACGACCTACGACGCCTTCAAGCTCATTCACGACGCGCAGAAATACGG
>JAYVOY010000373.1:0-4982 GCA_043757645.1 Verrucomicrobiota bacterium | reverse complement strand
GGTTCCATCATTCCGATTTCGCTTTTCAGGTTTGTCCGAGGTTTTTCCCTGGCGCGTGTTTCGTGGGCCGCCGGTCTTGTTCCCGGCGCGCGGGGTTTGAATTCACGCGGGGCGCGGTTTAGCGTCGCGGCCCGTGATGGCTGAAATCGCAATGATTCCGGTGCGCAATCAAAAGCAGGCGCTGGACTGGAGTCTCGTGCTGGCGAGTCAGGCGATCGCGTGCCGCATCGTGTCGCCGGAGACGGGCGCGGCGTGGGGGCTGGAGGTCGAGCGCGGCGAACTGGCGCGGGCCATCGCGACGCTGCGCAGTTACAAGGCGGAAAATCGCGGCTGGCATTGGCGGCAGGAAACGCCGTGGCCGGGGTTGACGTTTCACTGGGGCGGCGCGGTGTTTGGTTTTTTTCTGCTGCTGCTGCACGCGGTGTCGGAGTTCGCGTTCGGGGAATTGCACCACGCGGGAATCCTCGATAGCCAGCGGTTCCGCGGCGGCGAATGGTGGCGCGCGGTGACGGCGGTGACGCTGCACGGTGACGCGGGGCATTTGGCGGCGAATCTCGCGACGGGGTTTTTGGTGCTGGGATTGGCGCTGGCGCGGTTCGGCGCGGGCGTGGGATTGCTCGCGGCGCTGGTCGCGGGCGTGGCGGGAAATCTGGCGGGGCTGTGGTTGTATCCGACGCCGTTCCGCGGGCTGGGGGCGTCGGGGATGGTTTTGGGCGCGCTGGGATTGCTCGTGTTCGCGTCGGCGAAAACGGTGGTGAACGGCTGGCCGGCGGTGAAGCGTTTGCTTGGCGGCGGGCTGGCGGGCGTGATGTTGTTTCTCCTCTTCGGCTCGAATCCGAACAGCGATTGGGTGGCGCATCTGGGCGGCTTTGTGACGGGTTGCGCGCTGGGCGCGGTGCTCGGGTGGGTGCCTTCGGAGCGGCTGCTGGAGCGGCGCGTGTCGCGGGTGTGCCTGGGCACGTTCGTGCTGGTGCTGGCGTGGGCGTGGGGGCAGGCGTTGCGGGGGAGAATTCCGGTGGGGTGGTGAAGTGCGGACGGAGGCAGCGACCGAAACGAACGGAGAATCAGGAAGGCAGGAAGGCAGGAAAACACTGCGAAGCCGTTTCGCGGAACTCCTACTTTCCTGCCTTCCTGATTCAGGCGTGCGCGCGGGGCAAGCCCTCGGCAGCCGCTTTGCCTTCCTGCCTTCCTGCCTTCCTGATTCAGCGGTCCGCGCTGGCCGCGGATCACCGCAGATTCACATCGAGAATCTCGTAGGCGCGGTAGCGGGTTTCGCCGGGGAAATCGTGCGCGCAGTCGGGATGTTCGACCGCCAGATTGTTCGGCTGCCCGTAGAGGGAGTAAATCTCGTAAGCGGCCTCGCGAATGCGGTCCACGCTCTTCCAGCGGAAGTTGGAATCGCCGAGCGGGGCGTTGATGAAACAGACGCGGGGCGCGAGGGCACCGATGAGTTCGTGGAAGTCGAAGGGGATTTCAGCGAGGCGGCCCTTGTAGTTCGCGAGCTTGGGCATGTAGCGCGTCTGGCACCAGCCCTTCTCGAGGTCCCAGACAGCCGGATTGCCATCCATGTAATCGAGGTAGGAATCAAGGCCGCAGCTCGAGACGATGACCTTGATGCGCTCATCGAAGACGGAGGTGTAAACCGCGTTGTGCCCGCCAAGCGAATGGCCGATGGCGCCGAAGCCGCGGCGCGTTTGCACAAAGGAAAATGTCTCGAGCAAATCGAGTCCGCGGATGTTGTCCCAGATGGCTTTCATCGTGCCGCTCTCGTAGCCGAGGGCTTTGAGGTCGGGTTGATACTTGGCGAGCAGCGGATAGGAGGGCGAGAGCGTGACGTAGCCGCGGACGGCGAGTTCGTGGGCGTAGGCGCGGTTCTGGCGGCCGCCGAGACCGACGACGACTTGGTGGCCGATGGTGTTGTCGGTCGGGTGCAGGCAGAGGACGGCGGGGGCTTTGAATTTGCCCGCGAGCGCGTCCTTGGGCACGCAGAGATAAGCGGGGACGCGCGAGCCGGGTTCGGCGGCGTAGGTGATCAGGAACCGATCGTAGGTGCCGCAATCGATCCGCTCATGGACCCGCATGTCGAGCGCGACGCGCTTGGTGGGGCCGGGCAAATGGCCCATGACTTCCTGCATGCCGTTGAGGATTTCCGCGCGGCGTTTCTGCCAGTCGGAAACGCCGCGCGCGATTTTCACCTGGCCATTCGCGGCGTGGTAGGTGAGGAGCAATTCGCGATCAAGGCGTGCGGCCTTCGGTGGCTCGGGGCGGTGTTCCGCAAGCGATGGTTTCACGGACGAACGCGCGCAACCGGTCCACAGAAGCGAGAGGGTGACGACGCTGCACGCGGAGGCGAGACGCAACAGAGTTTTCATTTGCATCGGCGGACAATGCCGGGGCGGCGGGACGAAATCAATCCGCGAGGCACGGAAAAATGCGGAGGCCGAACGGAACGAGCGCAGAGAGAGCGGGGCTTCAACGCGGAGACGCGGAGGACGCCGAGAGCGCCAAGAAAACAAGCTTCCCCGGCCGCCGTGTTTTTCCCCGCGTTCCCCGCGTTCTCCGCGTTTAAAAAACTCCGCTCGAAGCGAGCCGCGGCGCGCGACGACCCGCGCCCTCCGGCTACTTGAAATTCACCCGGTCCACGCGCCCGCTCGGCGAGAAGAGTCCGGGCGGCGCGATCGCGGCGGGCGGGTTCGTCGCGAATTCCAGCGGGAGTTGCAGCGCGACGTCGTTGTTCGCAGAGTTCGCAGCATTGGCGTCCGCACCGACCGTCGTCGCCACGGTTGGATCAGCGGACGGCGCGCCGCCGTTGTCCGTCGGCAGTCGTTGCGCGGTGAGCACGCCGATGGCGAGCGCGCCGAGCACCAGCACGCTGAAGGAGAGCGCCCACGCGGGCTTCGTGCGCAGGCCGACGAGGAATTGCTGCCACCACGACTCGGCGGGCGCGGCGGATTCGGCCTTGAGGCGCGCGGTGATCTGGCCGGGCAGGCGGTCGAAATAGCCGGGCGGCGGCGGCTCGTGACGCTTGAGCGCGAGCAATTTTTGCAACCGGGAAAAATCTTGCGGGGCGGTTTCCATAACTACTTCAAATAATCGGCCAAGTAACCTTGCAACAGATGTCGCGCATAAAACAGGCGGGTCCGCACGGTCGCCACATTGCAGCCGGTGATCGCGGCGATCTCGTCATACGAGACGCCCTGAATGTCATGCAGCGTCACGACCAGTCTGTGCTTCTCCGACAACTTGAGCAGTGCGGCGTTCAATTTTTCCTGCAACTCCGTCAACGCCGCGGCGCGCCGCGGCGTTTGGTCGTTGATGAGTTCGAGCAAAAAGGTTTCGGCCTCACCCTGCGGCTCGAAACCATTGAGGCTGACGTGCGGCGTGCGGTTGCGCTTGAGCTTGAGAAAATTGAGCGTGTGATTGACCGCGACGCGGTAAATCCAGGTGAAAAACGAGGCGCCGCCCCGGAACGCGTGCAACCCCTGATACCCGCGGATGAAGGCCTCCTGCGTGAGGTCGTTGGCGTCCTCGTGATTCGCGGTCATGTGGTAAATCATCCCGTAAATGCGCGCTTGATTCCGGCGAATCAACTCGTCGTACGCGGCGAGTTCGCCGGCCTGGGCGCGGCGCACCAGTTCGGCATCGGAGGGACCGGCGGGGATTTCCGCCTCCGGCGGGGAGGCGACGGCGGGGTTCGTGTGGTGACTCGCAACGGCGGGATCGGCCATACGCGCGGGTTTAGCGGGCGACTCCGAGCGCGTCGGTCTGCTCGGCGAGCAACTCGGCCAAACCCGCGAGTGCGGTGCGACCGGGGTTCTCAGGAAGCGCCTCGAGCGCCGCGCGCGCGGCGGCGAGATATTGGTGAATCACCGCGCGGGACGCGGCGAGCGCGCCGTGTTTTTCCAGCAACACGATCGTGCGATCGTGAAATTCCGGCTGCCAGGTTTTCAGCAATTCCCGCAGGCGCGCCTGTTCCGCGGCCGACGCGCGTTCGAGAAAAACCAACACGGGCAGCGTGAGTTTGCCGCTCGCCAGATCGGTGCCGAGCGATTTGCCGGCGACCTTCTCCGAGCCGAACAAATCCAAACAGTCGTCGTGGATTTGATACGCGATGCCGAGCTTCACGCCGAATTCCCGGAGCGCCGCGCGTCGCGCCGGATTCGCGCCACTGAGCCACGCGCTCAAATCACACGACAACGCGAACAACTCCGCCGTCTTCATCGCGATCACCTTGAAATAATCCGCGCGTGAAAGTTCGAGATCATGCCGCCGGTGCGTTTGCAGAATTTCGCCGGAACAAACCGTCTTCGTCGCCGCCGCCACGGCCTGACAAACCTCGGTGGTTGGAAAACTCGCGGCGAGTTTCAGCGCGTGCGCGAAGAGGCAGTCGCCGAGCAGCACGGAAATTTGATTGCCCCAATTGGCCGCGAGCGTCGGGCGCTGCCGCCGCATCCGCGCCTCGTCCATGATGTCGTCATGCACGAGCGTCGCCAGATGGATCATCTCGATGATGACCGCGACGGTGATGTGCTCGTCCTTGAGCGGGCCGACGGCGCTGGCGCCGAGGCCGATGAGCGCGGGGCGGAGCTGCTTGCCCTGACTGGAAACGGCGTATTGCGCGTAGTCCGCGATCTCGGGATCGAAGGTCCGCACCTGTTCGCCAAGGCGCGTGGAAACCGCGGCGAGAAAGGGGTCCACCGGCGCCACGATGCGCCGCCAAGGCGAATCGGGAACCGCGGCAGAAGGGGCAATTCTCTGGCGTGCCACCGCTTTGCCTTCAGCAGCCAACATGGTGGCCGAATGTAGATTGCCCCCCCGCCAAGTCAAACGTTTGGAAAGAAAAGCGCGGCGAAACAGGGCGTGCCCCGCCACTGCCCCCGTTGGGAGTTCCGCCTTTAGCCTGAACATTTCATAGGCGACTGGAAGGCAGGATTTTTTGGCGCAAAATTTCCGGGATCGATCCTCCAGGGAGTCGGAAGGGC
>JAYVOY010000372.1:0-5007 GCA_043757645.1 Verrucomicrobiota bacterium | reverse complement strand
ACGCGGATCACGTGAGCCAGAGTGTTTATGTGCGCTTCCGTTTGCAGGACGAGCCGAACACCTACGTCATCATCTGGACCACCACGCCGTGGACGCTGCCCGCCAATCTCGCCGTCGCGTTCAATCCGAATTTTTTCTACTCCTACGTGCAGGCCGACGACGCGACGTATTTGGTTTGCGACGCGTTGTTGGAAACGGTCTCGAAGAAGTGCGGCTGGACGAATTACCAAATCATCCGCACCGCCAGCGCGGACGAACTCGGGACGCTCGTTTACGAACATCCGTTTTGCCCGCGCTCGGGGAAATTGTTTCCCGCGCCGTTTGTGGAGAACAGCACGGGCACCGGCTTCGTTCACATCGCGCCCGGCCACGGCATGGAGGACTATCAACTCGGGCGACAGGTCGGGCTGCCGATCTACTCGCCCGTCAATGACGACGGCGGCCTCGCCGCGACGAGCGACCTGCCGCGCGAGCAGCAATTGCCCGAGGAAATGGTCGGCAAATCGATTCTGGAAAAACACGGCCAGAGCGAGGCGAACAACGCCGTGCTACACGAATTGCGCGTCCGCACCGCCCTGCTGCACCAGGAGAATTATCACCACAGCTACCCGCACTGTTGGCGCAGCAAAACGCCGGTGATCTTCCGCGCGATGGATCAGTGGTTTATCAAGATTGATCATTGCCTCAATCTCGCGGACCCCGAGCTTTTGAAGACCTTTGATCGCCTCGGCATTTCGCTGTCGGAACGGCAGCGGCTCGGTGATGCGGCGCTCGATGCCGTGGTCAATATCGCGGCGGGCACCACGACCTTGCGCAAAGAATTGGCCGACGCAGGAATCACTTCGAAGACCTTCCGCGAACAAGCGCTCGCCGAAATCGATCGCGTGAAATGGATTCCCGACTGGGGCATCAATCGCATCAAGGGCGCGGTGGAGTCGCGGCCCGACTGGTGCATCTCGCGGCAACGCTCGTGGGGCGTGCCGATCCCGGCGTTCTACGACGCGCCGGGAAATCCGATCCTCGACGCCCGCATCGTGCGCGCTGTCGCCGCGCTCATCGAGCAACACGGCTCGAATGTGTGGTTCGAGAAAACCGCCGCCGAACTCTGGGCGCTCGTCGCGCCCGCCGATTGGACCGGCCCCGCCCCCGTCGCCAAATCCGCCGACACGCTCGACGTGTGGATCGATTCCGGCAGCTCCAGCCGCGCCGTGCTCATGCGGCGGCCGGAACTAAATCATGGCGGGCCGTTGACGCACGATGCAGGCTCACCCAATGAAAGATTCACTAGCCAGCCTTCAAGCCTATCGGGCCAAGCGGACAGACGAAGCCTTCCAGAAAGCCAAGCGGAGAATTCCGGGCTGGAACTACGACGAGCCGACGCCCCAATCGATCCGTCCGGCTCCTCCACTCCCGCGGGAAACCCGAAACCCGAAACCCTAGCCCCCACGCTCCCCTGGCAGGCCGACGTTTACCTCGAAGGCTCCGATCAGCACCGCGGCTGGTTCCAGAGTTCGCTGCTGCTCTCGCTGGCGGGCAATGGCGCCGCGCCCTTCAAGACCGTGCTCACCCACGGCTTCATGGTCAAAGCCAGCAAGGTCGATCCGAAGCAAAAGGAAAAAGTTTCCAAGAGCGCGCAGGCCACCTACGAAAAACCCGAGACCGCCGACCGCTACGTGAACCAATTCGGCGCGGATGTCGTGCGCCTCTGGGTCGCGTCGCAGGATTATCGCGGCGACATCTGGGTGGGCGACGACCGCATCGAAAAAGTCGCCGAGACCTACCGCCTCCTGCGCAACACGCTGCGCTACCAACTCTCGAATCTCTACGACTTCGACCCCGCCCAGCACACCGTGCCCGACGCCCAGCTCACCGGCCTAGACCGCTGGATTCTGTTCGAGTTTGGGAAGCTGCAAGACGAAGTTATGGGCGCTTGGACGGATTTCGCGGACCAGTCCGACCCGGAAAAGTTAGGGGCGTATGACAAATACGAGTTTCATGCTGTTTATCAGCGTGTCAGCCAGTTCGCTGCTGTTCAACTGAGTTCCTTGTATCATGACGTGGTGAAGGATCGGCTTTACGCACCCACGCCGAAAAGTGATGCTAAACGCCTTCTCTACAGGCGGTCCACCCAAACAACCCTGCACCGGCTCGTCGTGGCGCTTTCGCAGATGCTGGCACCAGTTCTGGTCTTTACCGCCGATGAAGCATGGGAACAGATCCCCGGCAGGCCAACAAGTTCAGTCCACCTGTCAGAGTGGCACCCAATTGATTACAAGAAATTTGAGGACGACGCGAAAGACTACAGAGTCCTAATCGATTACCGCCATAAAATCATTTTACCGAAGCTTGAAGAAGCCCGGAAACAAAAGGCGATAGGCAAATCGCTGGATGCATTCGTTACAATCAGGAGTAACTCCACGACAGTGCCCAACATGGCTTTCGAGGCGATGTTTCCAGACCGCCTTAAGGAACTGTTGAATGTCTCAGGGTTGAAGATTGAGGTATTGCATCAGCCTGTGGACCGGCTCGTTGATGAAGTCCATGTCTGCCCCGCGAGTGAGATGGGCTTTAAGAAATGCGAGTGCTGCTGGCACTGGGAACCCGCCGTCGGCGAAACCCCCGCGCATCCGACGCTCTGCCCGCGCTGCGTCGAGGCGGTGCAGACGGCGGTGTGAGGCGCGGCCTCGCTCCGCGTTCAATCTGGTGGGGCTTTCGCTGCGCCCGGCCTCCTTCTGGGTTCAAACTCAATTGGGCCAGACCGCGTTGCCGCGCGGCCTGGTTCCCCGCGCAAACTTTTTCCGCTGCTCCGTGGCTGCATTGGCCCGGCCAGCGGGCTTGGGCGCAACCCTCTGAGCGGCCCGCCATCGTTGACGCCATTATCCACTTCGCTACTTTGCCGCCATGAACGAACTGCGCTTTGAAGTCGAGGCGGACGGGGATTGGCTGGTCGCCACCTGCCACGCCCCCGAGATGGCCACCCAAGCGGAATCGTTGGAGGCCCTTCCGGCCATGATTCGTGATTTGGTGCGGTGCCGGTTCGATGCGGATGATCCGCGCCTGCACTGGCCCATCCGCATCCATTTCGCGAAAGACCCGGTGCTGGCGGCGGCATGAAGCTCCCCCGCGACTTGTCTGGCGAGGAGGTTTGCCGGGCCTTGAAACGGCTCGGTTTTGTTTTCCTGCGACAGACCGGTTCCCACGCCCACTATGCGAAGGGCGGACTGCATCCCTGCGTGCCCATGCACCGGGAGATTCGTCCCAAGACCCTGCAATCCATCCTCAAACAGGCGGGTATCACGCTGGAGGATTTGTTGGAAAATCTGTAAAGCGGCAAACCACGCGGCCACCGCGCCAATTCCCGGAGCGGGCGCTGGAAGCCCCCCGGATTTCCCACGCCAGATTTTTTTCGCCCCTCCGGGGCTTTTCCCCTTTTCCCGCCCGGCCCACAACTCGCGCCGTGGGCTACCATCTGCCGCCGCTCCGCGGCTAACTTGCCTCACTCGAATTGCCTCGCGGTTGAAAATATTTCGTCATCCAATTCGCGTTGCGAAGCCGCTTTCGGCCAGCAGTCAGAGGTTCAGCCAAGCCCGCAAACTTTCATCCAAAATTCGTGGCTCGCCGGGCGTGAGCTTGCCGACGGCCTTGCGGAAGAGGGGGGCACTGCGGGGCAGGTTGCCAAAATTGGGTCGGCCTTCAAGGTGGAGAACACGGAGATTTTCGTGGGGAAAACCCGCCGCGGAGTTTCCGCGTCCCTCCTGATTTCGTGCCCCATGATTCTGCGAAATCTCGTTGCGTGGCGGCGGCGGGTGAGCGGACTTTTTGCAGAATCATGGCGCACAAATTCGGGGGGAAATCAGCGCGTGTTTGCCGCTTCGGAATTTCTTCCGAGTGCCGATAACGAAAGTGTCGGTTTGCCACGTCTAGGAGCTGTTTTCAGCGATCAGCGTGGTTGTCGGGAAGTTGTGTGAGTTGGATTTTCGGCCATGGTTGAAACCTCGGAACTGGAGCAGTACCTGACCGTTGCGCATCACAGCAAGCGCTGGATTCGCGACCGGGTCGCGGACTTGTTGATGTCAGAAAAGGTGGTGCCGTCTTTCTCCGCGGCGGCGGTGCGGTTGGCGGAAGTTTCGCGCGACGAGAATGCCGGGATGGATGCAATCGCGAAGGTCATCGCGATGGATCCGGGGCTGGCGACGCGGTGCATTCAGGTCGCGAGCACGGGGCGTTTTGGCGGGCGCAAGATTCTGAACATCGACCAGGCGCTGATGATGATCGGGCTGACGGAGGTGCGGCGCATCGCGTTCTCCGTGGGCGTGATGGACCGCTTCTCGCACATGCGGATCAAGATGGATTGGAACCGGTTTTGGCTGCACAACATTTTGGTCGCGCGCCTCACGCACAAGGTCGCCAGCGCGTTTCGCGAAACCTGCGGCTTGGAATATCTCGCGGGACTGCTGCACGACATCGGCAAGTTGATCTTCGAGAATTATTTTCCGCAGGAGTTCGAGATGGTCATCATCCGCGCGATGGAGCGGCGCTGCGGGCACATCCAGATGGAAACGGAGCTGCTCGGTTTGGGGCATCCGCAGATTGGCGCGGCGATTTGCGACCGGCTGCATCTGCACGGCCACGTGCTGCGCGCGATCTGGTATCACCACGATCCGATGAATCCGAAGCACACGAGGGACCCCATCGGCGACGGTGGATTCCTGGCTGCGTGCATCTCGGTCGCCGATGCCCTGGCAAACATGGCCAATGCGAATTTCGAGGGCGCGCGCCAGATCGACACGCCATTTCAGGAATTGAAGGAGTGGGAGTTTCTCTGCGGCTTCGAAATGCCGCACGGCCTCGAACTGGATCTCGCGGCGGAGGTGCAGAGCGCGGAGCAGGATTTGCAGGCGTTCAATGGGAAGGGGTGAGGCGGCGGTGAGTTTTGGGGCGTCCAGCCCGCGGTCGCTCGACTTCGCTTCGCTGGATTCCCCCCCCGAAGAACGGTCGCGGCGCGAC
>JAYVOY010000371.1:0-5007 GCA_043757645.1 Verrucomicrobiota bacterium | reverse complement strand
AGGGCGGCCCTCTCGCCCCCATCGGCAACGGAATAAAACACCGCCGGGTCGCCCCTACAGGGCTTGCATAAGCGCGGCGGTGCCCTTCCCGGCCCTTCAGGCCCGGGCTATCACATGACGGGCCTTCAGCCCTGCCGTGGCGGTAGGGACGGTTGCGCTCGTCCTCGTTCCCCGTTCAAACCTTCCCCGCCCCCAAATGGTCAGAATCCCGAACGAGGCCGCGCGCAGCGACGGCCCTACCGCTCCCTGCGCTCCGCACTCCCCGCGAAACTTCATTGTCGCCTGCGCGTTTCCCCCTAAGCTCCCGCGCACTTCCCGCCGTGGAATACGCGCCTCACGGGCCGTCCGCACGCGGGAGCAACCGTCACTGACACTATGAAAACATTTCCGTTCACCGCCCGCCTCACCGTTCTGTTCCGCTGCGCCGCGGCCCTCGCGCTCGGCGTCCTCACTGCGATCTCCGCGCTCGCCGCCGCTAAAAAAGAGAACGCCGGCAAAGCGCCCCTCCCGAAAACCACCGGCCTCAACGTCCTCTTCCTCGGCGACACCGGGCATCACAAGCCCGCGGGCCTTTTCAAAGAACTCGACGCCGCGCTCACGCCGCGCGGCTTCGCGTTCACCTACACCGAGAAGCTCGACGACCTCAATCCCGCCACGCTCGCGCGCTACGACGTGCTCGCGATCTTCGCCAACCACACCAAGCTCGCGCCCGCGCAGGAAAAGGCGCTGCTCGATTTCGTCGCCAGTGGCAAGGGCCTGGTCCCGATTCACTGCGCGTCGGCGTGCTTCGGCAATTCGCCCGCCTACATCGCGCTCGTCGGCGGCAAGTTCAAGAGCCACGGCACCGGGGTCTTCAAGGAAACCATCGTACACGCCGGGCATCCGATCATGCAGGGCCTCGCCGCGATCGAGAGCTGGGACGAAACGTACGTCCACTCCGCGCACAATGCCGAGGCGCGCACGGTGCTCGCCGAGCGCCGCGACGACAAGGGCGCGGAGCCTTACACGTGGGTTCGCTCGCACGGTCAGGGCCGCGTCTTTTACACCGCGTGGGGCCACGACCAACGCACGTGGTCGAACGCGGGTTTCCACGCGCTTCTCGAGAACGGACTGCGCTGGGCCGCGGGCAGCGCGGTGCAGGATTTGGCGGCGAAGACGGGTTTGAAACCGTTCGAGTACGAGGAGGCCAATGTCCCGTTCTACGCGCCCGGCGGCGCGCGCAAGGGCGACACGAAATGGAATCAAATGCAGAAGCCATTGCCCGCCGAGGAATCCGCGAAACACCTCGTCACGCTGCCCGGCTTCGCGTCGCAACTCTGGGCCGCCGATCCGCAAATCAAGAAACCCATCTCGATGGCGTGGGATGAGCGCGGGCGTTTGTGGATCGCCGAGACGGTGGATTATCCGAACGAAATGCAACCGCCCGGCGCGGGCCGCGACCGCATTGTGATTTGCGAGGACACCCAGGGCTCCGGGCGCGCGGACAAGTTCACCGTGTTCGCCGACAAGTTGAGCATTCCCACCGGATTTGTTTTTGCGAATGGCGGCATCATCGTCGTGCAGGCGCCGGACACGCTTTTCCTCCAGGACACCGATGGCGATGACAAGGCCGACGTGCGCAAAGTCCTCTTCAGCGGCTGGGGTACGGGCGACACGCACGCGGGACCGAGCAATATTCGCTGGGGTTTTGACAACTGGATTTGGGGCACCGTCGGCTACTCGGGTTTCAACGGCGAGGTCGGCGGCGAGGCGCGCCGCTTCTCGATGGGCTTCTTCCGCTTCAAGCCCGACGGCTCGAAACTCGAGTTCATCCGCTCGAGCAACAACAACACCTGGGGCTTTGGCTGGAGCGAGGACGCCATCGTGTTCGGCTCCACCGCGAATGGAAATCCCTCGATGTATATGCCGATTCCGAACCGCTACTACGAGGCCGTCAGCGGCTGGTCCGCGAGCCGCGTGGATTCCATCGCCACCAGTTCCCGCTTCTTTCCGGTGACGGAAAAAGTGCGGCAGGTCGATGTCCACGGTGGCTACACGGCGGCCGCGGGCCACGCGCTCTACACCGCGCGGAGTTTTCCAAAATCGTATTGGAACCGCGTCGCGTTCGTCACCGAGCCGACCGGGCATCTCGTCGGCAAGTTCGTACTCGAACCCAACGGCGCGGATTTCGTTGCGCAAAACGGCCGCACGTTCCTCGCGAGTGACGACGAATGGACCGCGCCCATCATGGCCGAGGTCGGACCGGACGGCGCGCTGTGGGTGAGCGATTGGTACAACTACATCGTGCAGCACAACCCCACGCCCGCGGGCTTCAAATCGGGCAAGGGCAACGCCTACGAAATCCCCCTGCGCGACAAAACCCACGGTCGCATTTACCGCGTCACGCACGAGGACGGCAAACTCACGAAGTCGCTCAACCTCACCCAAGCCACCGCCGACGAACTCGTCGCCGCGCTCAAACACGAGAACCTTCTCTGGCGCATGCACGCCCAGCGCCTGCTCGTCGAGCGCAAGCTCACCAGCGCCGCCGCCGCGCTCGTGAAACTGATTCGCGACCCCGCCGTGGACGAACTCGGCCTCAACCCCGGCGCGCTCCACGCGATCTGGACTTTGCAGGGACTCGGCGAACTTGAGTCCGGTTACAAGCTCGGCCACGTCGCCACGCGCGAGGCGTTGAAGCACCCCGCCGCGAGCGTGCGCCGCGCGGCGTTGATGGCGTTGCGCAAAGATTTTTCGCCGAGCCTCGTCATCCCGTTGCTCGCCGACGCCGACGCGCAGGTGCGCCTCGCCGCGTTCCTCGCGCTCGCTGATTTGCCCGCGGACACCCAGGCGGGCGAGGCGGTTTTCGCCGCGTTGAAGCTCGACAAAAACGCGAAGGACAAATGGCTCCAACACGGCGCGATTGCCGCCGCCGCGCGGCACGACGCCGGTTTCCTCAAGGCCGCGCTGGCGAGTGTTCCCCACGCGCCCGCGCCCGTCGCGCCCCAGCCGGTGAATCTTTTCACCAACCCTTCCTTTGAGAACGAAACCGACGGGCGCCCGCTCGGCTGGTCCACGCACAACTACTCGGGCAAGGCCGAATTCTCGCTCGCGAACATTGGCCACACCGGCGCGCGCAGCCTGCGCATCGAATCCACGGAAGGCGGGGACGCGGGCTGGCTCACGCGCGTGAAGCTCGAACCCAACACGACCTACCGCCTCTCCGCGTGGATCAAAACGGAGAACCTCAAAGGCGCGCGCGGCGCGCAACTCAATCTCCACGAGGCGCAGTCCATCGATGGCGCGAAGACTCCCCCGATCACCGGCACGAAGGATTGGACCCGCGTTGAAAGCATCTTCAACAGCGGCGGCCTCACGCAGCTCTCGATCAACTGCCTCTACGGCGGCTGGGGAAAAGCCACCGGCAGCGCGTGGTTCGATGACGTGGAACTCGTCGCCATCGCGGGCGGCGGCACCGTCGCGGGCGTGTCGCCGGAGGTGGGGCAGGCGCTGCGCATCGTCACCGGCCACTACGCCGCGCGCGTGCCCGTCGAGTCCGTGGTGCCCACGCTGCTCGCGCTCAACCACGCCGCGCCCGCGCTCGCGCTGCCGATTCTCGACGGCCTCGCCACCGGCTGGCCCGCGGGCACCGCGCCGAAGCTCACCGCGGACGACGAACCCAAACTCGTCGCGCTGCTCCAGTCCCTGCCCAACGATTCCCGCGGCCGCCTCGTCAGCCTCGCCGACCGCTGGAACCGCCGCGACCTCTTCGCCTCCGAAGTCGCCGCGCTCACCAAAGGCCTGAAAACATTGGTCGCGGACCACACCGCCGCCGCCGAGCAGCGCGTCGATGCCGCGCGCCAACTCGTGTTGCTCGACGATCAGGCCGCGTCGTCGCAACTCGTCCTCGCGCAACTCGCGCTCACCGCGCCGCCCGCGCTCGCAAACGGATTGATCAGCGCCGTCTCGGAAAGTCGCGTCGCGCAAACGGGTCGCGCGTTGGTTGACAGTTGGTCCAAGCTCACGCCCACCTCGCGTCGCGCGACGATCTCCGCGCTGCTGCGCCGCCCCGAATGGATCACCGCGTTGCTCGACGCCGTGGAAAAAGGCCCGTTGAAACGCGGCGACATTGCCGCGGAATATTGGCAGCAATTGAAGGGCAACTCGAACCGTGACCTCGCCGCGCGCGCCCGCAAAATCGAGGGTGCCAAACCCGCCCCGTCGAGCGATGAAATGGCCGCACTCACCACCAAGCTCCTCCCGATCGCCAACCAAAAAGGCGACGCGAAACGCGGCAAGGAAATCTTCGACCTCGTCTGCATCAACTGCCACACGCTGGACGGCAAGGGCGGCAAGATCGGCCCCGAACTCACCGGCATCGGCATCCGCCCGCGCGCGGACATTCTGGTGGACATCATTGACCCCAACCGCAGCGTCGAGGCGAATTTCCGGCAATGGAGCGTGACCACGAAGAACGGCGAATCCCTCACCGGCCGCCTCGAAGCCGAGACGCAGACCAGCGTGGAAATCCTTGACCTCACCGGCGTGAAACACGTCGTGCAACGCAAGGACATCGCCAAGCTCGACGCCTCGCTGCTCTCGCTCATGCCCACGGGTTTCGAGCAATTGCCGCCCGCCGATCTCGCCGCGCTGCTCGAATATCTGGCGCTGAGTAATCACGAGGTGAAGAAGTAAGCCCGACTGGTTTTGTCTCGCGCCCACCGAGCGATTGCACAGGCGCGCAGCGAAGCCGCCCGACTTGAATCGAGGCCGCGCAATCGCTGTAGCGCCGCCGTCTCGGCGGCTCACGGCGTGGCAAGTCCGGCGCGGCCATCGACGCAGGGACTTTTCGTTCACCATTCACTGAAACTTTTACCTCGCCGCCAATACTCGGAGCCTCCCCTGCGGACGGGGCGAGCCGCCGAGACGGCGGCGCTACGGCGGTCTTGTCACGGCAAAACCTTGAGCGCGCGCCTGCCACATGGTATCAGCACCCGCATGAAAATGACCTTCGCGATTCCCGACGAG
>JAYVOY010000370.1:0-5019 GCA_043757645.1 Verrucomicrobiota bacterium | reverse complement strand
TGAGGATGCGTTTGCCGATGACGGGAATCCATTCCTCGGCGGGGCTGTAGCGGCCGACGTTGCCGATGTCGAAGTGCCAGCCAACCCATTCGCTGTTGATCGCTTGGAGAAAATCATCGGCCTGCTGCGGCTTGGTGATGAAGTTGTTCCAGACATTCTCGATGGCGATTTTCACGCCGCATTCCTGCGCGGTGGGAATGGCCTTCTTGATCTGCTCGACCGAGCGCTCGAAACACTGGTCGTAGGTCGCGCCCGCGTTCACGACGCCGGGGACGAGCAGCACGGAGGTCGCGCCGTAAGCCTTGGCGTCGCGCAGGGATTGGACGAGGCCCGCGAGACCCTTGGCGCGCGTGTCCTCGCTCGGATGCGAGAGGGTGAGATTCCAGTGCGTGCCGCAGCACACGCTGGCGGCCTTGAGGCCGGTTTCCTTCATCGCGGCGACGACTTCCTCCTGATTCATGTGGCTGTTCGGCTCGACGCCCTCGAAGCCCGCGGCTTTCACGAGTTTCATTTTTTCAAGCACGGAGCCTTTCACGCCGACGGTGCCCCACATGATCGCTTTTTTGAGGTCGCGTTTTTTCGGCGCGGCATCGGCGGCGAAGGCGGCGGGCAACGTGGCGAGGCCCGCGGCGGCGAGGGTGGTGGATTGGAGGAATTGGCGGCGGGTTGGGGAGGTTTGCATGAGGGGTAGGTGGTTGATGGTGGGTGCTGGAGAGCGGTTAAGTGTGGGAGCGCAGCACGCAATCCGACGGATCGGTCAGATCGGACGGATCACGACCGATCGCATGGGACAACGTGCTCACGGGCAAAATCACGAGAAGCGCGTGCGCCCCGGCAGCGCGATGCCGGGAACTTCCCACTTGGTGTCCCAGTCCTTGATCTCGGGGACGAGCACTTCCTTCGAGTTCATCGCCATTTCCCAGGTGATTTCCTGTCCGGTGTAGCCGGCGGTGCGGCCCATGATTCCCATCAGCGTGCTCTTTACCATGCGGTCGCCGTCGTTGATGGGATTGCCCGCGCGAATCGAGGCAAAGAGTTCGTCGTGCTCGACCTGATACATGTCGGGCGAGGGGCCGGCGTATTTCCATTGCGTCTCGCCGTTGATGTACACCTTGCCGCCTTTGATGAAACCCATGCCCTTCGTGCCCGTGATGTAGAGATGATTCTCGCCGTGGCAACCGGTGATCTGGCGCTGGGCGAGGAACGCGCGCACGCCGTTCTCCCACTCGTAATTCACGCCGATGTGGTCGTAGATGTTGCCGCCGTTGGCGGGAATCTGCCGGCCGCCGACCGCGGTGCATTTCAGCGGCGGCTCGTCCTTCATCGTCCACGCGATCCAGTCCACGGTGTGAATCGCCTGCTCGACGAGACCGTCGCCGGAGAGCCAGGTGAAATTGTACCAATTGCGCACCATCCACTCGAGGTCGGTCATGTCGGCGGGACGCGTGTTCGCGGGCGGCATCGGCTTGACGGGGCCGGTGAGGTAGGTGCCGAAGACGCTGCGGACCTCGCCGATTTCGCCGGCGTGAACGCGTTTGAAAAGTTCGCGGCGCGGATAATCGTAGCGCCAGCAAAAACCCGCGACCAGCGCGAGCTTCTTCTCCTTCGCGATTTTCACGGACTCAATCACGGAACGAAGTCCCGGAACATCGGTGGCCATCGGCTTCTCGGTGAAGATGTGTTTGTTCGCCTCGACCGCGGCGCGGAGATGCACGGGGCGGAAACCCGGCGGCGTCGCGAGCACCACGAGGTCCACGTTTTCGAGCACCTTCTTGTAGGCATCAAGTCCGCTGAAACGCAGCTCGGGCTTCACGTTGAGTTTTTCCGCCGCGACGGATTTCGTGAGATTGCTCAGGCTGCGCTCGATGGCGTCGGGGAAGGCGTCACCCATCGCGACGAGCTGCACGTTGCTGTCGGCCTTGAGCGCCTGCGAGGCCGCGCCGGTGCCGCGCCCGCCGCAGCCGATGAGGCCGATGCGGAGCTTGTCGCTGTTGCCCGCGCCGCGGCTGAGGTTCGGAAAACTGAGTTCGGACGCGAGCGCGCCGCCGACGAGGGCGGAGGTTTTGAGGAAGTCGCGGCGGGTCGGGACGGCGGGGGAATTGGCGTTGGTCATGAGCGTGGGAAGATGCGGAATTCTGGGTTGGTGTCGATTCGCCTTTGCCGACGACGCCATGTCGGAGGTCATTCAAAAACCGCGTCTGGCGCGCTCAAAAAGCCTGCGTATTCCCCGAGTATTCTTTTGACACGGGCGCAGTGGTCTCATTACTTTCCCTCCCGTCACGGTCAGTTAACAAACAATCCAACAGTCATGAAAAAATATCTCTTGCTCGCAGTTGCGGCTGGTACGCTGGCTCTCGTCGGTTGCGGTGGCGAAGAAGCCCCCACCAAGACTCCGCCGGCCGACAAAGTCCCGAAGGCCGACAAAGCCCCCGCCGCACCGGCCGCCCCCGCGGTCCCGGCTGTGCCTGCCGCTCCGAAGCCGTAATTCGGCTCAGGTCATCCAATCAACGCGAGAGCGGGGCTTCGGCCCCGCTCTTTTTTTAATCCCTTGCTGAGTGCGCGTGGTCGGCGGCTTTTGAAACTGCGGCCAAAAAATGTGGCAGCCTTCCCGCCCCGTTTTGTAGGAGGCGAGGTAACGAGACTCTAACCTTTTCTTCGCGGCAATGGTCCACCCACTCACGGCCCGACCTCGCGCACAATGTCTCTCAGAGGCAATCGAGCAACGCGTGAATCCAGCAACGAAAGCGCGCCCCGACAGCCCACGGCAACCCGCCATCATTCCCGATAAAACCCCACCGTCCGCCGCATCCCCTCCGCGAGCGACGTGGTTTTCCAATCCGGGAAAAGTGTCCCGATGTGGCGCGTGCGCGGTAATTTGTGGGCCATTCACGGACAACTTTGCCGCCGCTCCGGGCGCCGCCGCGTCAATCGCCGCGATGACTTCCTCGACCTCCTCCGCCTCGCCCGCGAGATCGACGATATGCGCGCCGCGTGGCGTTTCGAGCGCGCCGCGCACAAACGCGCGCGCGACATCCTCGACGTAATCGTAGCCCACGCGTCCCGTGTAACTGATCGTGAACACCGCGCCGCGCGCCGCCGCCCGCGCGGCCAGCGACGGCCCCGCCGTCAATCCCACCTCGCGCTCCGGCCCGTAGGCGACCTGCGGACGAATGCCCACCGACGCGATTTGAAAGTGCCGCCAATATTGCTCCGCGATGAGTTCGACCGATTTCTTGAACGCGCCGTAAAATGTCAGTGGATGATTACCCGCGTCCGTCGCGCCGCTCGCGTGATCCGGTTCATCGCCGAACACCGCGACGGAACTCGCGTAAGAAAAGCCCCGTATTTGCTGGGCGGAAACACGTATCTGTTCGAGCAGCGCCACGCTGCCGAGCACGTTCACGCCACAACTTTCAAACGGATCGGCCTGACACGCGGGCGTGAGCAGCGCGGCCAGATGAATCACGTGCGTGACGTGGTGCGCCGCGAAAACATGCGCCAGCAACTCGCGGTTGAGCAGACTGCCGCGCACGAGCGGCACGCTCGCGCTGCCCGCGCCGAGCACGCGTTCCCACCGCGCCGGCCGCGCGCCCGCATTGAGCACGACCACGCGCAAGCCGCGTCCCAACAACTCGCGCACCACCCAGGTGCCGATGAAACCGCAGCCGCCGGTGACAAGAACTGTCGCCTCGCGAGAAGCACTCGCGGCCGGTGCTGGAAGTGCGCCCGCGCGCGGCGTTGTCTCCGAACCCGCGGCCGCTCGAATGTCCGCCTCGCGAATGCGCCCGGTTCGCCCACTGCCGACGACGCCCGCCCAATCCACACCGAGTTCGTTCGCGACGCACAACGCCCGCGGGCTGATGGCTGGAGTCTTCTCGAACTCCGTGCTTTTCACCACCGACTCTGCGGGCGTGGGCGCACTAGAGCGTTTCCATAAATAATGTAGCTTGCTTTGGTGGCTGGGTGTGATAAGCAATGGGCATGAAAGCCATCCCCGTCGCCCTGCGCGAGCGCATCATCAAACTCTACGACCAAGGCAAGGTCACGGCCGAGATCGCCGCCAGCTTGGGCTACTGTGTCGCCGCCGTGCGCCGCGTGCGCCAACACTTCCAAACCCGCGGCACGCTGGAGCCGCAAACCCACTTGTGCGGACGCAAGACCCTCCTGACCGCAGCCCGCAAGGCGCGTCTGCTGGGGCTGCTGGAGCGGCGGTCCGATGCCACACTGGCCGAGCTGGGCAAGCACTTCCGCCGCCCCACCTCCACCATGGACCTGTGGCTCGCCCGGCTGGGCTGGAGCTGTAAAAAAAACGCTGCACGCCGCCGAGCAGTCGCGGCCCGACGTGGTGGAGCGAAGAAAGCAGTGGCCGCAACAGCTGGCGGGCGTGGCCACCGCCCAGTGGGTGTTCGTAGATGAAAGCGGGGCCCATACGCAGATGACCCGTCGTTACGGGCGCAGTCCGGTCGGCCAGCGGCTGGTCTGTCCGGTGCCGCACGGACATTATCAGACGACCACGATGATTGCCGCCGTGCGGTTCCAGGGACCGCAGGCCCCGTGGCTGTTTGCCGGGGCGATGGACGGCGCGTTGTTTCTGGCCTGGGTGCAGCAAGGATTGGTGCCCTGCCTGCAACGCGACGACGTGGTGGTCCTGGACAATCTGGCCACGCACAAGGTGGCGGGAGTGCGGGAGGCGATCGAGGCCGCCGGGGCGCGGCTGGAATATCTGCCACCGTATTCGCCGGACTTAAATCCGATTGAGAACCTGTGGAGCAAGGTCAAGCAGGGCCTGAAAAGTCGGGGGCCACGGAACGCCCGCCAACTGCTCAAGGCCGCCAAGGCCGCCTTCGCCGCCGTCACCCCAACCGACTGCCAAGGCTTCTTTTTACACGCCGGCTACGCTATATGATTTATGTCAACGCTGGGCGGGCCGGGGCGGATGGAGCGAGTCCCGCAGGGACGGCAGAAAAAACGGCGGGCAGTGGTGGCTTGGTTCTTTCGTCCCTCCGGGACTCCCGCGCG
>JAYVOY010000369.1:0-5020 GCA_043757645.1 Verrucomicrobiota bacterium | reverse complement strand
TCGTTGCGCGTGCTCATCGCCTTGAGCGCCTCGACGCGCGTTTCGGAACCGGCCTGCGGGTTGGAAACAATCGCGAGCAAATCCAGTCCGGCAACCTCGAGGTTCAGGCGCGTGGCGACCTTGATCGCCGCGGTGCGAATCGCGGGTGAAGTTGATTTCGCCAAGTCCGCGATGACGGGCCGCGCGGCCTGGGCGGCAACGGACGCATCGCGCGCGGCGAGCGGACGATAGAGGCCGGAGACGCGGTCGAGCTTCGCGGGTTCGGCCCAATCGGCGAGATGTTGCAACGCCTCGAGACGACGGGCTTCGGGGGCTTGCTCCGTGGCGGCGAATGCTGCGAGGGCTGCGGCGGCGGTTGGCGTGCCGGCGCGGAGATTGGCGTTTAACACGCGGCGCAAAATGGCGTCGCGCGGGCCGGGCTTGTCTTTGCTGCCTTCGGAATAGCCGAGGAGCTGCGTGGTCTTCGCGGCGAGCGCGGCGAGTTCGGGAATCGCCGCGTCAATCGTCTCGTCGTTGATCGCGCGCGCCGCCTCGGCGATCACGAGCGGGTCGGCGTCGGCGAGAAATTTTGCGACCGCGGGATTTTTCAAACGCCGCAGCGCCACGACCGCGCCCAAGCGGGCCGCGCGCGATGCGTCGGTCGTCGCCGCGGTCAACGCAGCGATGTCGCCGCTGCCCGCGAGACCAATCACCGCCGCCTGGCGCAGCGCGGGATCTTTGTCGTCCGCCTCGCGCAGCACTTGAAAGAGCGCGGGCGTGGCGTCCTTGCGAGCGAGTTTGCCGAGTGCAATGGCTGCGAGCGAACGGGTGCGCGCGCTGGAATCGGCGAGCAATTTTACAAGGCCGTCGAAAGCCGTCGCGGCGCGCGCGTCGCCAAGAACTTTCGCGGCTTGCGCGCGCACTTCGGCGTCGTTGTCGCCGAGCAACGCGACGAGGGTGGTCACGACTTCCGCATCCGCGGAACCCGCGCCGCGCCGCGTGGCGGACGCGATTTGGCCGAGGCCCCAGATGCCGTGCAGGCGCGCGAGTTGATTGGCGTTGGCCTTCGCGGTGGATGTGAGTGCGGCGCGGCCTTCCGCGGATTTTTCCACGAGCGCGAATTGGGCCTCGCGGCGCACGCGCATATCGGCGTGCGCGAGGAGCTTCGCGAGTTCCGCCACGGGCCGCGCGTCCATGCCGTCGGCGATGAGCTTCTGCGTTTCGCGCACGAGATCGCTCGCGGAGACGGCGGGATCGTGGATGCGATAGATGCGGCCCTTGCCGGGCTTCGCCCAGCCGTTGACCCAGTCGGAAACATACGCGCCGCCATCGACGCCGATTTCCACGTCGGTCGCGAGAATGTTCCAGATCAATTGCTCGGGCTTGTTCATCTCGAAGCCCGCGCCTTTGGAAGTCACGGAGACGGAGAAGATGCCGCTGTTGCCGGGACCGCCGCTGAAGTTGGCGACGAAGAAGTGATCGCGATATTGCGCGGGCAAACCCGTGCCGGTGTCCGCCGTGATGCCCGAGGGGCCGTTGCCGAGAATCGCGACGGGCGGATTAATGTAGGCGGCCTGCCCCTCGAAGTGCGGATAGCACAGACGCTCGGCCAGCCACGGGCCGCGGGCGTTGGGCTGATTGATGAACTGCCAGCCGACGCGCCAGCCGTTGTCCGCGCCCTCGACGAGATAGACCCAGCGCGCGGGATCGCCGGCGTCGGAGTTGTTGTCGGCGGTCCAGAGGTTGCCGAATTTGTCGAAGGCGAGTTCCTGCGGATTGCGGAGGCCGCTGGAAAACACCTCGAGTTCGCTGCCATCCAAATTGCAGCGGAACGCCGCGCCCATTTCCGGCGTGGCGATTTTACTGCCATCGACAGCGGTCGCGGACGCGCCGCGATCGCCGATGGTGAAATAGAGTTTGCCGTCCATGCCGATCCGCAGGCCGTGGAGATCGTGGCCGATGAAGGCCGTCCGCACGCCGTAGCCGGTGGAGAGGGATTTTTTCACGTCCGCGACGCCGGTGTCCTTCGTGTCGCGCAGCAACCAGAGGTCGGGAATGCAGGTGAAATAAACGCTGCCCTTGCGCGCGAGCAGGCCGGCGCCGATGCCCTGGAGCGGATCGTTGAAACCCTCGGCGAAAACCGTCGCCTTGTCCGCGCGACCGCTACCGGTGCTGTCCCAGACCCTGCGGACGCGGTCGGTTTCCTGCGAGAGTTTCGCGAAATCGAGCTTCGTGTCGCCCTTCAAAATGGCGAGGCGGTCCGCGACGGTCTTCGCCGCGAGTTCCCGTTCGAGCCAGTCCATGTGGCCGCGAATGTCCGGCACGCCGTCGCTGTGGCGGAAGGTTTCCGCGACGTACCAGCGGCCTTTTTCATCGACCGTGATCGCGACGGGATTGGCGAGCAGCGGCTCGGCGGCCCAGAGGTCCACCTTGAGACCGGGGGCGACTTTGAAGCGTTTGATCGCGGCCTCGCCCTCGTCGGACGGTCCCGAAATCTTCGGCCCGGCGCTGGCCTTGCCCACTTGGGCGGCGGGAGAATTCTGCAAAAAAGTCAGTGCCAACGCGGCCGCCAGCACGGTGCGAAACAAAATCGACGACATGAATTTAACCATAGCCGAGGAATGCTAGGGAGGGATCGTGCGGAATCAAGGAGTGTCGCGGGCGAATTGCCGCGGCGGGAGGAAGGGCGCGATGGCTGGCTGTGGGTGCGTTGTGCGGCGGGCGGGGAGTCACGGAGCGCCGATCTCCAGAGCGGCGCGTTGCCCGCACCGATTCGTGCCGATCTGGAGATCGGTGCTCTGCGGAGATGGGGCGTCGCGCGCAAAAGCCGCGGGATGCCCGGCGTTCCGGTTGTTTATTGGGGCGGATTGACGTGAGATGCGAATATGCGAATATGCGTTTATGCGAACGACATTGGATATTCCGGATGTGCTTTTCAAAAAGGCCAAACTACAAGCGGTGCATGAGGGTGTGCCGCTGAAGGACGTGATCACACGCGCGCTGGAGCGGGAGTTTGCGCCGGCTAGTCGGGACGGGGCGTTGCGGCAGGCGCGGGCGCGGCGGCTGTTCACGGCGCTGGACAAGGCGCGCAACACCCGTCCGGTGGGGCGGCTGAATCGAAAGGAAATTTATGACCGCCCGATGCTTCGCGGACACTAACATCTTCCTCTACGCCGCCTCGAAGGATCCGGCGGACCGGGAGAAAAAGAAGCAGGCGCGGGCGTTGTTGGAAACGGAGGACATCGGGGTTTCCGCCCAAGTTTTGCAGGAGTTTTTCGACGCGGCGATGCGGAAGAAGCGGTTGGGAATCTCGGAGGCCGAGGCGTTGGAGATCATCGGCGCGATGCTGGAGTTCCCCGTGCTGCCGGTGACGGCGCAACTGGTGCAGCAGGCGATTGGGCAGAAAGCGAAGCACGGGATTTCCTACTGGGACGCGGCGATTGTCGCTGCCGCGCAGGAGCTGGGGTGCGAGGTCATCTACACGGAAGATCTCAATGACGGGCAGGATTATGGCGGTGTGATTGCGCGCAATCCGTTTGCGAAGAGATGAGTGAGAGGTTCGCCGGACGCGGGGCCGCGCGTGAATTTGCGCCCCGCCTCCTGATTGAACTGGGCATTAGTTTGCGTCTCCCCAAAGCGGCGGAGGCCGTGCCGCCCGTCTTACTTTTGGCTTGCCGCAGCGGAGGCGGGCTTTCGCACTTTCAGAATCACGGGGAACGAGGTCTGCGTGCCGGGGGTGCTGGGGGCGTCGTTGCGCGCGGATTGCGTGACGGCGAAGCAGTGGCGGTCCTGCTCGGGGACGCCGCGCGCGGCGGTGAGGTAGATGTCGCGCACGGTCTCGCCCGCGCGCACCTGCACGCCGTTGAGGCCGATGTTGTCCACGATCACACCGAAGGGCAGGCCGCTGACGTCGAGGTTCACGAGGTTCGTGTTGCCGTGGCGCACGGCGCGAATCCACGCGGCGACGGTCTCGCCGGGCGCGAGGGTGATTTCGAGCGGCGCGTCGGGCGCGGGATTGGGCGCGAGTTTCAACGGCGTATCGCGGTCGGGTTCGAGGACGATTTGCACGTTGGCGGGCGGGCCGAGTTTCACAGTGCCGAGATTTTGCACGTCGTGCGTCACGCCGCGTCCGGCGCTGACGGCGCTGGCGGTGATCTTCACTTTGGCCCACGTCGCGGCGGCGGCGGGCTTGGCGGTGGGCGCGGCGAAGAGCGTGGTTTCCGCGAGCAATCGGTCGGGCTGAATGACAATCGGCGTCGCGACGAAATAGCCGGGAGGAAGTCCGGAAATCTCCACGCGAATCGCGTCGGCGAAACCATCGAGTCGTTCGGCGCGAAAGCCGAAACTCGCGCCCGCACCCGCGGCGACGGTGGGATTCGCGCCTTGAATCGCGACGCTGAAGTCCGGGTGCGCGGGGCGAATCGTGAGGCGATAGGCGAAGCGGTCGCCGCTCATTCCGCGCGTGTCGGTGACGCGGACGAGGAAGCGTCCAGCGGCGGGTGCGGTGAAGAGCAGGCGCGAATCGGAGCCGAGGGCGCGGTCGCCGTCGTCGTCATTCGCGTGGAAGAGCGTGAAGACGGGCAATCCGTTCGGCGTGAGTTGCGCGTCGAGCGCGCGCGGTTCGACGACGTAGCAGGTGTCGTCGAGCGCGTGCGCGGTGGCGGTGGTGTCGAAGTAGGCGCGGCGTTTGCCGTTGTTGCTCGAAAAAATCATGTCGGCATCCGGGCCGCGCGGCATTTGCACGACGCGCTGGATGTCGCCGTTGAACCAGACGTATTGGCCGAGGTCCATTTCCTCCCAGTTGGCGATGCGCACGCCGGCCGCGTTGGCGTCCTGACGGCGGAAATTGATCCACGAATCGCGCACGGCCTGAAAGCGCAGGCGCGGCACGGGTTCGCCTGTCGCGTCGAGGATTTCGATTTTCGTGTCGGCGGGAGAACCGGCGCGGGCGGCGAGCGTTTCGACGACGAGCTGTTGACCACGCTGGGCCTCGAAGGCGAAGAGGTCGGTGTCGGGCGGGGAATTTTTGGCGGGGAAAAGA
>JAYVOY010000368.1:0-5021 GCA_043757645.1 Verrucomicrobiota bacterium | reverse complement strand
AGAGCGACGTGCGCGAAGTCTTTCTCACCGGCGGCAATTTCAAAACCATCTTCACCCAAACCGTCATCGTCGGCACCGCCGCGCTCGGCATGACCATGATCATCGTCAGCGGTGGCATCGACCTCAGCGTCGGCTCGGCCATCGCGTTGACCAGCGTCGCGGGCGCGAAACTTCTGCAAGGCGCGGCACCGGTCTCCGTCACGACCGTTGTGCTCGCCACGATTCTCGCGGGCGGACTCGTCGGTTTCGTCAACGGCGCGATCATCGCCGGCTGCCGGCTGATGCCCTTCATCGTCACGCTCGGAATGATGGGTGTGGCGCGCGGCACCGCGAAATGGCTCGCCGGAAATCAAACCGTGAACTTCAAGGAAAACCCCGCGATCACCCAAATCATGGCGCTGAAAAATCCGCTCGAATTTTTCCCGCTCCCAACCGGCGTCTGGATTCTCCTCGGCCTCGCGTGCGCGATGGCGGCCATTATGCGCCAGACGGTTTTTGGCCGGCGCATCTTTGCCATCGGCTCAAACGAAGCCACCGCGCGCCTCTGCGGCATCCGCGTCCGCCTGCACCAACTCGCCATTTACACGCTCGCCGGAATGCTCTTCGGCACTGCGGGCCTCATGCAACTCTCGCGCCTCAGCCAGGGCGACCCGAGCACCGGCTTCGGCTTGGAACTCGATGTCGTCGCCGCCGTGGTTATCGGCGGCGCGAGCCTCAGCGGCGGCACCGGCAGCGTCCTCGGCGCGATGATCGGCGCGCTCATCATCGTGAGCCTGCGCAACGGCTCCAACCAGATGGGCTGGCCCAACTACATGCAGGAAATCATCATCGGCCTCGTCATCATCCTCGCCGTGGGCTTGGACAAACTCAGGCAATCGCGCGCGTGAATGCTGCCTGCGACAACTGTTTGTTTGCTGCGCCAGACCTCAAAAGTTCCCCACTCCTGACGGTGGACACCCACCACTTCGATTGGATCACTTCACCTGTTTCAAAAAGTCTTCGACGGGAATTGTCGCATCGCGCAGAGCGCCTTTGAGCGTGTAGCGGTCAACTTCATCATGGAACGGGAAGACGATGCGGCGACCGTCGGGATGCTCCATTTTGAGGTGACTGCCCTTGCGGTGAATCTCGACGAAACCGAGACGCTGGAGCGCGGCGAGCACTTGTCATCCGGTCAGCAGCGGGAGCTTCACAAGGATAACGCAACCACCTCGTGGTGCTCGTCCGAGATGAGGTCCTGCGGGGAAGGTTCGAGATACAGGTCAATCGCCTCACGGATGTTGCGCAGCGCCTCATCGCGGGTGCGGCCCTGGGACCAGCAACTCTTGAGGGACGGGCAGTGGGCCGAGAAATAGCCATCCTCGCCGCGTTCGATAACAACTTGGAGCGTCATGCCAGCAGAATTGTGCGAGCGGGATTGTCGGTCAATCTTTCCAACCGGTCCGGCCAGACTCCCGCCCCGTGATTGGCGTCATACCGCCAGTTCCATGATCTGCACTTCGGGATCCGGCGACCGCCCTTCTTCCCGCAAAACTTCCAAATAACCGGTGGCGGCCTCGCGCAGATTTATGAGCAACTCCTCCACCGTCTCGCCCTGCGAGTAACAGCCGGCCAACGCCGGAATTTCGCCCCAAAATCCACCGGTCGTTTCGGGATGAATCACGATCTTGAAATTCATGTGGTGAGTTTATGTGCAATCGCCACGGAGCGACAAGCGCGCTCGAAATCGTGAGCCTGCGCGACGGCTCCAACCAGACGGGCAGGCCCAACCACATGCAGGAAATCATCATCGGCCTCGTCATCATCCTCGCCGTGGGCCTGGACAAACTGCGCCAGTCGCGGGCGTGAGCACGCCGCTGCTTCCCTTCAGCGAATCTCCACCAGTCTTTCCCCTGCCTCCACGCGACGACGAATCTCGGGCCACAACGGGGCGAACCAGCGGAGCAGGATGGCATTCGTGCAATTTCCGATGCGTATCCAGACCACCGGCACCTCGCCGCGCCGCGCGCGCGACAGCGCCACGTAATCCTCGTCCTTGGTGATGACGACTGCCTCCGATTCCGCCGCCCGTGCCCAGATTTGCCGATCCTTTCCCCGCGCCAATCCCAACTCGCGCACATGCGCCGCGTCGCAGCTCTGCCCGCGCAGCCAGACGGCGAGCACCGGTGGCAACTGCTCGTCCACGAGGAATTTCACGCCGCCTTCAACACCGCGTGATCAGAGCCGCCGGCGGCGTAGAGCAACGCGGCGGTGATGTCGTCAGCTTCCAGATCAGGAAAGTCCTCCAGAATTTCCTCACGCGTCGCGCCGCCCGCCAGCATTTCGAGAATGTCCTTCACGCGAATGCGGAAGCCGCGAATGCAGGGCCGGCCGCCGCACTGCTCCGGGTCGAATGTGATGCGATCCATGAGGTTCATGCCGCGAGATTAGCAGTGAAGGTCGGGCGAACAAGGCCGAAGGGCGCGTGGCAGCGGACACATCGGGCGAAATTCAGCCACTGAAGTTTTGCGGCGTGAACCCAAGTTCGTTTGTGCCCACTCCACAATGCGGAGCGCGTCACTCCCGCACCACCGCCGCGAGCTTATGTTTCAGCGTCTCGACCACTTTCGCGTGCGCGGCGTTCACGTCGGCGTCGGTCAGCGTCTTGTCGCCGGCGCGGTAGGTGAAGGCGTAGGCGAGGCTCTTCTGCCCGTCCGGCACGTTCTTGCCGCGGAACACATCGAACAACTCGACGCTCTCCAGATTCGCCGCCTTGGATTGCTTCACGGCCTGCAACACCGCGTCGTGACTCGTGACCTCCGGCACCAGCATCGCCACGTCGCGACGGCTCGCGGGGAATTGCGGCAGCGGCTTGAAGGACTTCGCGTCGTTGCGCCGCGCGCCGAGTTCGTCGAGCCGCAACTCGGCGAGAAACACCGCGTCGCGCAAATCGTGGCGCTTCGCCAGCGCGGGCAACAACTGCCCCAGCTCGCCCAGCGGCAGCTTGCCGCCGAGACTCACCGCCGCGGATTCGAGGAACAGCGCCGTGCTCTCCGCCCGCCGCGCGAACTGCGCGCCGCGCAAACCGAAGTGCTCGATCACGTCCTCGACCAGCCCCTTCAAATCATACGCGTCGAACTTCGCGCCGCGCTCGTCGCCGCTCCAGAACCCCGGCTCGCGCTGCCCCGTGAGCGCGATCGCCACGCGCCGCTCCTCTTTCACTTGGCCGTTCACCCGCGTGAACACGCGGCCAATCTCGAACAGCGCCACCTCGTAATTCTTCCGGCTGACATTGTGCCGCAGCGTGTTCAGCAATCCCGGCAGCAAACTCGGTCGCAGCACATCCATGTCCGCACTGAGCGGATTCGCGAGCGCGACAACTTCGTCATTCGCCATTCGGCATTCGGCATTCCCCACGAGGGTCTGCCCCTGCGCCTCGTTCAGCCCCAGCCCCGTGAGCAAGCGCCGCACGGCCGCCAGTTGGTCATACACCGCATCGAACGCGTTCGCGCCCACCGCGCCGCGCGGGGCGGTGCTGGGGATTTTGTCCACGCCGTGCAACCGCGCGATTTCCTCGATCAAATCCACCCCGCGCTTCAAATCCACGCGGAAGGTTGGAATGCGAAACGCCGTCGTGATCGCGCCCTTGTCGTCGGACCCAAGCTGCGCGTGGAATTCCAAGCCGAGGCTTTCCAGCATCGCGTTCTGCCGCTCCGCGGAAATCTCCACGCCCAGCAGCGCCGTCGTTTTTTCGTGCCGCAGCGAAACCACCTTCGGCTCCGCGGGCTGCGGATACGCATCGACCACGCCGGTCACGACCGTGCCGCCCGCCGTTTCGAGAATGAGCTGCACCGCGCGCCGGCTCGCGTACTCCGCGATGCCCACATCGCACCCGCGCTCGAAGCGATAACTCGACTCGCTGCGCAACCCGAGCGCCTTGCTCGTGCGGCGAATGTTCGTCGGCGAAAAATACGCGCTCTCGAGCAGCACATCGCGCGTGTCGCCGCGAATCTCCGTGTTCGCGCCGCCCATGATGCCCGCGAGCGCAATGCCCTTTTGCTCGTCGGCGATCAGCAACATTTCGCCCGTCAACGCGCGTTCCTGCCCATCGAGCGTCTGGAACTTTTCGCCCGCCGTCGCGCGCCGCACCACAATCGTCGGCACGCCGTCCGCGCCCTTGGCGAGGAGATGATAATCAAACGCGTGCAACGGCTGCCCCGTTTCGAGCATCACGAAGTTCGTCACGTCCACGACATTGTTGATGCTGCGAATGCCCACCTTCTCCAGCGTCGCGCGCAGCCACTCCGGACTCGGCCCAATCTTCACGCCATTCACCACGCGCGCCGTGTAGCGCGGACAAAGCCCCGGCTCCTCCAACCGCACCGCGACGAACTTCCCAATCTCCCCAGCGCCTCCTGACAACTGATCACTAATTACTAACGACTGATTACTGGCTTCCGGCACCTTCAACGCACTCCCCGTCACCGCCGCAATCTCCCGCGCGATCCCGATGACACTGTTCCAGTCCGGCCGGTTCGGCGTGACCTCGAGATCGTAAATCACATCGCTCCCCGCGCGGCCGAGATACTCGGCGAACGGCTGCCCCACCCGCGCGTCCGCGCGCAAAATCAGCAGCCCATCGACCGGCTCCGGCAAGCCCAGTTCCTGCGGCGAACACAGCATCCCGTGCGACTCGACGCCGCGAATCTTGCCGACCTTGATGGTGAACGGCTCCGGCTCGCCCGCCCGCAACGGCAGCGACGCGCCCGGCAAAATCAGCGGCACCTTGTCGCCCGCCTGAAAATTCTGCGCGCCGCACACGATCTGCCGCTCGCCCCGCCCATCGTTCACGCGACACAACGACAGCTTGTCCGCGTTCGGATGTTTGTCGCGCGTGAGGACCTGCGCCACGACGACGCCCGCGAACTCGCCGCCGAGCTTTCGCACGCCCTCGACCTCGAGACCGAGCATGGTGAGCCGCTCCGCCAATTCCTCGGGCGACCCGTTGAAATCCACGTATTGCTTGAGCCAGTTCAGGGTGA
>JAYVOY010000367.1:0-5035 GCA_043757645.1 Verrucomicrobiota bacterium | reverse complement strand
CACGCGCACGCGCTGAATCTCAAGGACAGCGGCTGCAACGTCATCATCGGCCTCTACGAAGGCTCCAAGTCCGCCGCGGTCGCGAAGGACAAGGGCTTCGAGGTGGTTCTGACCGCCGAGGCCGTGCGCCGCGCCGATGTCATTTTTGTCGCGCTGCCGGATACCAAGCAGGCGGCGGCCTACGAGAAGGACATCGCGCCGAATCTCACGAAGGGCAAGACGCTGCTCTTCAGTCACGGCTTCTCGATTCATTTCAAGACCGTCGTGCCGCCGGCGAATGTGAACGTGATCATGGTTGCGCCGAAGGGACCGGGGCACATCGTTCGCCGCCAGTTCACCGAGGGCAAAGGGGTTCCGAGTTTGATCGCGATTTATCAAAACCCCGGTAAAGACGCGAAAAAGATCGCGTTGGCCTGGGCCAAGGGCATCGGCGGCACCCGCGCGGGCGTGCTCGAGACGACGTTCAAGGAGGAAACTGAAACCGATTTGTTCGGCGAACAGACCGTGCTCTGCGGCGGTTGCAGCGCGTTGGTGAAGGCGGGTTTCGAGACGTTGGTCGAGGCGGGTTACTCGCCGGAGATGGCTTACTTCGAGTGCCTGCACGAGTTGAAGTTGATCGTGGATTTGATGAACGAGGCGGGCATCGCCGGGATGCGTTTCTCGATTTCCGAGACGGCCAAGTGGGGCGACGTGAGCGTCGGTCCGAAGATCATCGACGCGAGTGTGAAGAAACGCATGAAGGCCGCGCTCGCGGACATTCAGTCCGGCAAGTTCGCGCGCGACTGGGTCAAGGAATATCAGAACGGCTACCCGCGTTACAATGCGTTGCTCAAGGCCGACACGAATCACCCGATTGAAAAGGTCGGAGCCAAGTTGCGGTCGATGATGCCGTGGATGCAGAAGCGCAGCATCAAGGGCGTGCAGGCGGCGTACTAGGCCGTAACGATGCAGTCGGACCGCCGCCGTCTCGGCGGCTCCCACCGTCCAAACGGGGCGCGGGCGCACATTTTCCGCAGTTCAAAAGGTTCCCGGAACGGGGAACCAAAAGCGGCAGTGTGAGTGGCCCTCGCGGACTGCCCACGCCAGAAGCCGCCGAGACGGCGCGGTCCTACCTACTGCATCGTTACGGCTAAGTTTTGCCACAGCCCGCGCAAGCGGCGAGCGACCGCCGGCGGAACCTCACCGCCGGCGGTTTGTTTTTTCGGCGCGCGCCGCAACTTTGGTTTTCTGGTGGTTTTGAAATGGGGAACAGCTACAGTGCCGACGTGAAGCGAATCGCCGAAATTGCCGTGCTCGTGCCGGGGATGTTCCTCATCCCGGCGCTGGATTTGCGGGCGGCCATTGATGCCAAGGCGGCGTATCAAATCATCGTTGATCGCAATCCGTTCGGCCTGCGCCCGCCGCCGCCACCACCGTCCCTCACTCCGCCCGAAGCGCCGCCGAGCCAGCCTCCCGCGACTTTCAAGCTGATCGGGATCACCTCGATTCAATCGCCGAAAAAGGCGCTGATTCTCAAGACCGAATCGGCCCCGAACGCCAAGCCAAAATATCTCCGCATCGACGAAGGCGGGCGCGATGCGAATGTGGAAGTCCTCGAGATCGATGCCAAAGGTGGGACGGTAAAAATCGAGTACGCGGGCGCGACGACGATTCTCAAATTCGAGAAGGAAAACGTGAAGGCCGCCGCGATGGGCGTGCCCGGTGGCCCCCCCTACGCGGGGATGCCGGGAGGAGTGCCGCCACCGCCGGTCTTTGGCGGAAACCCCACAGCCACGTACCCGAACACCGCCTACCCGACCGGAGCCGCGCCGGTGCCGGGTTTATCCCCGCGCTTTACCGGCGCGCAGCCGCCACCCGCCGCTTACAATTCTTCCACACCGGGAGGGGCAATTCCGCCGCCGTCTGGCGTCGCCCCCCGATTCAATCTGCAAATCCCCACCCCCGGCTCGACCGAGCCAGTTCGCGCCACGCCCGCGCGCACCCTGCGCATCTCGCCGGGCGGCACTCCCCAGAGCAGCAGCCCGCCGACGCCCGAGCCGATGGAACCGGCGGTGCAGGCAACCATGATGGAACTCAATCGTCTGGTCACCCAGCCGCAGGTGGACCGCGGCGAACTCCCGCCCTTGCCCCCGACGGATTTTCCCACGGGTCCGCAGTGACGAGAGCGCTGGACGCGCGGCTCGGCGTTCGCAAAAAAATTTCCAAAGCAGGAACGCGGGGAATTAGGAATTACGCCGCGAGCCTGATTGAAGTTCCTGCCTTCCTGCGTTCCTGATCATCATCGTTTTCCTGCGCGCTTCCGCGCTTGTCCCGGCCTTCCCCCATCGCTACTGTCGCCCCCGCTGTGTTCGTGCGTCCCTTTGTGTCCCGTTGAATCGCGAAAGAAAATCCTTATGACTCGTCGTTCCCCATTCTCGTTCCTTGCTCCGTGCGCGGTTGCTTTTGCCTGCGCCGCCGCGCTCGCGTTCGCTGCCGATAAGCCCGCGAACAAACCCGCTACACCCGCGCCACCCGCCGCCCCCGTCGGGGATGAATTCCCCCCGCAGCCGCCGATTCCAGCGCGCTCGCCCGCAGAGGAATTGCAGTCCATCCAACTCCCCGCCGGCTATCGTCTCGAACTCGTCCTCAGCGAACCCGACATCAAGGAACCTTCCGCCCTCGCGTTCGACGGCAATGGCCGCATGTATGTCGTCGAGATGCGCACCTACATGCAGGACATCGACGGCACCGGCGAACACCAGCCCACCAGCCGCATCTCGCGCCACGAATCCACCCAGCGCGACGGCCGCTTCGACAAACACACCATCTTCCTCGACAACCTCCTCATCCCGCGAATGGTCCTCCCGCTCGACGACCGCGTCCTCGTCGGCCTCACCGACTCCAACGACATCACCGTCCACCGCGACACCAATGGCGACGGCGTCGCCGACACCAAGGCCCCGTTCTACGAGGGCGGCCCGCGCGGCGGCAACATGGAACACCAACCCAGCGGCCTCCTGTGGGCCATGGACAACTGGCTCTACACCACCTACAACGCCTACCGCCTCCGCTGGACCGGCGGCACCAACGCCCTCCGCGAACCCACCGCGCCCAACGGCGGCCAATGGGGCCTCGCGCAGGACGATCACGGCAAACCCTGGTGGTCCAACGCCGGCGGCGAAAAAGGCCTCTGGCATTTTCAAACCCACGTCCTCTACGGCGCCATCGACCTGCCCGGCCAATTCCCACCGGACTTCCTCGAAGTCTTTCCCCTCGTCGGACTCGCCGACGTGCAGGGCGGCTACAATCGTTTTCGCAAGGAGGACAAAACCCTCAACCACTTCACCGCCTCGTGCGGCCACGAAATCTTTCGCGGCGACCGCCTGCCCGCTGACCTGCGCGGCGACGCCTTCCTCCCCGAGCCAGTCGGACGCCTCATCCGCCGCGCGAAGGTCGAGGTCCGCGACGGCATCACTTACCTCAGCAATCCCTACCCTAAGTCCGAGTTCATCCGCTCCTCCGATCCCTACTTCCGCCCGGTTAACATGACCACCGGCCCCGATGGCTGTCTCTACATTGTCGATATGTATCGCGGCATCATTCAGGAGGGCAACTGGACCCGCCCCGGCTCCTATCTCCGCAAAGTCATCCAGCAACACAGCATGGACAAAGTCGTCGGCCGCGGCCGCATCTGGCGATTGGTTCACCAGGATTTCCAACCCGGCCCGCAACCCAAAATGCTCGACGAAACCCCCGCCCAATGGGTCGCGCACCTCGAACATCCGAACGGTTGGTGGCGCGACACCGCGCAAAAACTCCTCGTCGTCCGCGCCGACAAATCCGTCGTCCCCGCCCTCACCGCCCTCGCGCGCACCAGCACCAACTACCTCGCCCGCATGCACGCCCTCTGGACCCTTGAGGGCCTCGGCGCCGCCGACGCCGCACTGCTCCGCGAGAAGTTCGCCGACGCCCACCCGCGCGTGCGCGAAACCGCCATTCGCGTGAGCGAAACCCTCTTCAAAGCCGGCGACAAATCCCTCCAACTCGCCGTCCTCGCCCTCGCCAAAGACCCCGACCCCAGCGTCGTTCTCCAAGTCATCGGCACCGCGAAAGTCCTCGCCTTCACCAACTGGCAGCAGGACGCGCAAGTGATCCTCGCCAACAACAAATCCCGCGGCGTGCAGGAAATCGGCAAGCTCCTCCTCACCGCCCAGCAATCCGTCGGCGGCGCGGAATTCACCAAGGACGAAATCAAAATCCTCCAGCGCGGCGACGCCATCTACAAGGAACTCTGCTTCGCCTGCCACGGCTTCGACGGCAAAGGCATGCCGCAACAGGGTGCCGTCGCCGGCCTCACCATGGCCCCGCCGCTCTCCGGTTCCCGCACCCTCATCGGCGCGCGGGACGGCCCCATTCTCGTCCTCCTCCACGGCCTCGGCGGCCCCATCAACGGCAAGACCTACGAGGCGCAAATGGTTTCCATGGCGACCAACGACGACGACTGGATTGCCGCCGTCGTTTCCTACGTGCGCAACAGCTTCGGCAACCGCGCCGGCATGGTCACCAAGCAGGACGTCGCCCGCCTCCGCAAAGCCACCGCCGGACGCACCGATCCCTTCACCCTCGAGAGTTTGCGCGCCGCGCTCCCGCAGACCCTCGCGCCCACCAAGGAATGGAAAGCCACCGCCAGCCACAACCCCGCCACCGCCGCCAATGCCCTCGACGGCCAGGCCGACACCCGCTGGGACACCAAGACGGTGCAGACCGCCGGCCAATGGTTCCAACTCGAACTCCCCGCCGCACAAACCCTCTCCGGTGTGCGCCTCGACGCCGGGAAATCCCGCAACGACTTCCCGCGCGGCTACAAAGTCGAACTCTCCACCGACGGCAAAACCTGGGGCAAACCCGTCGCCACCGGCAAAGGCGTCGGCGCGGTGACCAGCATCGAATTCCCCGCCACCCCCGCGAAATTCCTCCGCGTGACCCAAACGGAAACCATGAAGAACGGCTTCTGGTCCATCCACGAACTCGAACTCCTCCAACCCGGCGACCCCGC
>JAYVOY010000366.1:0-5036 GCA_043757645.1 Verrucomicrobiota bacterium | reverse complement strand
AATTCCCCTGCCAGATGTTTTCAACTCCCGTCACAACTCGCGCCAACCCGAAACTCGAAACCCGTAACGCGAAACTTCCTATGCGCTCCCTCGCCCTTACCACCCTTCTCACACTCGCCGCCGCCGCGTCGCTCCCCGCCGCCGACTGGCGCCAATTCCGCGGCCCCCACGGCAACAGCGTCGCCGCCGATGCCACCGGCCCCACGCTCACCGACGCTTCGAGCATCGCGTGGAAAATCGCGCTGCCCGGTCGCGGCCTCTCCAGCCCGATCATTGTCGGCGACCGCGTCTTCCTCACCGCCGCCAGCGGCCCGCGCTTCGAGCGGCTTCACGTGCTGTGCTTCAACGCCAAGGACGGTTCGCAACGCTGGGAGCGCACCTTCTGGTCCACCGGCCGCACGATGACCCACGACAAAACCAGCGTCGCCGCCTCCACGCCCGTCAGCGACGGCGAACGCCTCTTCGCGATCTTCTCCAGCAACGACCTCGTCTGCCTCGACCTCGACGGCAATCTCCTCTGGCTCCGCGGCCTCACGCGCGATTATCCGAACGCCAGCAACAGCCTCGGCATGGCCTCCTCGCCCATCGTGCTCGACGGCCTCGTCATCGCCCAGGTCGAGAACGACAGCGAATCTTTCGCCGTCGCCATCGACATCGCCAGCGGCCTCAACCGCTGGAAAATCGCGCGCCCGAAAATGGCCAACTGGACCTCACCCCAAGTCCTGTCATCCGCCGGCCAAACCGTCGTCGTGCTCCAATCCGGCAACGGCCTCGTCGCCGTCGATCCGCGCACCGGCGCGACCGCGTGGGAATTCCTCGAGGGCGCCTCGACCATTCCCTCCAGCGCCGCATCCGGCGACACACTCTACGTTCCCTCGAAAGGCCTCGCCGCGTTGCGCCCCGAAGGCTCCGGCAAAACCCCGCGCCTCCTCTGGCGCAACAACCAACTCGCCCCCGGCACCGCCAGTCCCGTCGCCGTCGGCAATCGCGTCTATGCCGTCAACGCCGCAGGCGTCCTCAACTGCGGCGACGCCGCGACCGGCGATCGACTTTGGCAACTCCGTTTGCAAGGCCCCTTCAGCGCGACGCCGGTGTTCGCCGCCGGCAAACTTTATTTCATCAACGAAAAGGGCCTCGCCCAAGTCGTCGATACCACCAAGCCCGCGGGCGAAATCCTCGGCGAACTCAACCTCGGCGAAACCATCCTCGGCACCCCCTCGCTCTCCTCCGGCGCGCTCTACCTCCGCAGCGACGGGCATCTCTGGAAGCTTGGCAAATCGTGAGCGGCCCGGACCAACGCGACTGCGACTGCGGCCCCGCGGGCATTGGTCCTTGTCTCTCGCTGCACCAGACAACCCCGTTCCAGCCGGAAGCCCATGCGAGTTCCAATCCGTTTGCCAAAGGTCGAGCTGGGGCGCTTCGTGTTGCTTCCGGCCTTTTTGCTTCCAATCGCTTCGCCGGATATTGTGACACCCACAAATTTATGACACGCCAACAGCTCCTCGATCTTTACTTCATGGACGCGCGCTTCCGCCTCATCGAGATCGCCGCGTTTCTCGACCGCCTCGACCGCGCCGGTGGCGATGCCGACCACCGTCTCGACGCCTTTCGCGACGCGCTGAAACACCTCGCCGACAACCAACCCGAGCGCGCCAAAAACATCCTCCTCTCCTTCAGCGACCCCACCGTCGAACCGATCGCCAAAGCCCCCGGCAAAGGCGCCGTCGGCGCGTGGCCGGGAAAGGCGGGTTGACCTGTCGCGCGGGAAACCCCACCGTTTCACAGCATGAGCACCACCACTGCCAACCCCGGAAAGAAGATTCCGAACTATCCTCTGCCGTGGATTATGACATGAACAAACCTTTGCTTGCTTCCATTCTTCGTGGCGGACTGGGTTTTGCGGTGGTGAGCACTGCGGCGTTCGCGGTGTGGGTCTTTGGCAAGGGATGGTTTCAAAGTCACGGCGGAGAGTCGGCGATGTATGGGGGGTGTTGCGCGGTGTTTTTGCTGCTATCGGGATTGTTGTTGCATCCGTTACTGGAGGGGCAGGGTAGGATGGGGCGATTTTATCGGATATTTATCCCGGCGTTCCTAGCCTATGCCGTAGCTTGGTGCGGGGGATGGTTTTGGTTGGGCGCGGGCGTGGGTGAATGGGTTGCCTCGCTGGTGGGAAGTCTGGTGTTTGCGGTGGTTATGGCAGCGATGCTACAAGGGTGGCGGGTTTTGTTGCTCTCGGCGTTGGTGATATTTGTGGGGCATTCGGCGGGTTACTTTGCGGGGGAACAGATTTGTTATCGGTCGCTGCATTCCAAGGAGAGTGAACTTATCTGGGGGTTACTTTACGGATTGGGTTTCGGGGCGGGGATAGGATATGCGTTTGCCGTCATGCAACGACCATGCAAACCGGAGAAGCCCTGACGCGCGCCACGGCGGTCGCGGCGTTTCTGTGCTATGTGGTCGCACTGACTCTGCGGTTGGGGAAGCGTCTGAGGTGGAGCCGGGTGTTATGGTCGATGGGGTGTGTCGCACTGGTGATTCACGTTGGGTGCGCGTTCGAGTTTGTTCACCATTGGAGTCATCAAGCGGCCTATGCGGCCACGGCGCAACAGACGGCGGCGGTGACTGGATTTAATTCTGGAAGCGGCTTGTGGTTGAACTACCTCCTCGTGGCAGTGTGGTTGGCGGATGTGGGTTACTGGTGGCGGGCGGGACAAACCCACGAGTTTCGGTCACGGCGGATGGAATGGGCGGTGCAGGGGTTGCTAGGGTTCATGTGGTTCAATGCCACCGTGGTGTTCGGACATGGTCCCGCGCGCTGGTTGGGGGTCGTGGCGGTGGTGTGGTTGGCGGTCGCGGTCGTGAGGCGCGGGTCGGGGATGCGTCGCGTCGAGGCAACTTAGTGATGAGCCTTTCTCGCCATAAATGTCGTGCTTCGGTGCGGGCCAAGCGGTGCTCAGGGAGCTTTTGGCGCGGGCGCGTGATTTGTTCTTGGGGAATTTTCCCGTGCGCGCCCGCCTTCGCAGTTGACGCTTCGGGGGTCGCTCCTAAGATGCCGCGCGTTTTTGAAACCGACCTATGAGCCAGACCACCACCACCGCCGCTGACGCCAACACCCGCACCGCCCGCAAGGACATCGCGATGATCAAACCGCCGAAGGATTTTGCGGCGAAGGCGCGCATCAAATCGCTCGCGCAGTATCGCAAAATGTATGATGAGTCGATCCAGTCACCCGACCGTTTTTGGGGGCGCGAGGCGAAGGCGGAATTGGTCTGGGCCAAGCCCTTCAAGCAGGTGCTGCAATTCAAGGCGCCGAACGCGAAATGGTTTCTCGGCGGCAAATTGAACGTCAGCGCCAACTGCCTCGACAAGTGGCTCGACACACCGCACGCGAACAAGGCCGCGATCATTTGGGAGGGCGAACCCGCCGCGCCGGGCAAGGCGGGCGAGGAGCGCACGATCACGTATCGGCAGCTTCATCGGGAGGTTTGCCTGTTCGCCAATGTGCTGAAACGAAACGGCGTGAAGGCCGGCGACCGCGTGCTGATTTATCTGCCGATGGTGCCCGAGGCCGCGGTCGCGATGCTCGCGTGCGCGCGGATTGGCGCGGTGCATTCGGTGGTGTTCGGCGGCTTCAGCGCGCAGTCGATCGCGGACCGCGTGCAGGATTCGCAGGCGAAATTGATCATCACGTCGGATGGCGGTTTCCGGCGCGGCTCGGTCGTGCAGTTGAAGAAGAGTGTGGATGAAGCGCTCGCGATCCAGGGCGCGGACGGCGCGTTGCTCGCGAAGACCATCGAGAAGGTGATCGTGCTGCGGCGCACGCAGACGGAGATTCACATTCAGGAGGGCCGCGACGTGTGGTGGCATCGCGAGTTGGAATACGTCACCGCCGACTGTCCCGCCGCGGCGATGGATAGCGAGGCGCCGTTGTTCATTCTTTACACGAGCGGCTCGACGGGAAAACCCAAGGGCATTCTCCACACGACCGCCGGTTATCTGCTCGGCGTGAAGATGACGAGCAAGTACGTCTTCGATCTGCGCGACGAGGATGTTTATTGGTGTACGGCCGACATCGGTTGGGTGACGGGTCACAGTTGCGTCGTTTACGGCCCGCTCGCGAATGGCGCGACGAGCCTGATGTATGAGGGCGCGCCGAACTGGCCGGAGCCGGACCGCTTCTGGCGCATCATCGCCAAGTATGGCGTGACCGTGCTCTACACCGCGCCGACGGCGATTCGCGCGTTCATGAAATGGGGCGATCAATGGCCGAAGAAACACGATCTCACGTCGCTGCGCCTGCTCGGCTCGGTCGGCGAACCGATCAATCCCGAGGCGTGGCTGTGGTATCACGAGATCATCGGCGGCAAACGCTGCCCCATCGTGGACACTTGGTGGCAGACCGAAACGGGCGCGATCATGATCACGCCGCTGCCCGGCGCGACGCCGACGAAACCCGGCACGGCGACGCTGCCGTTCTTCGGCATTCTTCCCGAGATCGTGGATGACGCGGGGAAAACGCTGCCGAAAAATTCCAGCGGCAAACTCGTCATTCGCAAACCGTGGCCGAGCATGTTGCGCGGCGTGTGGGGCGATCCGAAGCGCTTCGTGGAAACCTACTGGAGCGAGGTGAAAGGCAGTTACTTCACGGGCGACGGCTGTCACGTGGACAAGGACGGTTACTTCTGGATCACTGGCCGCATCGACGACGTGCTGAATGTCGCGGGGCATCGCATCGGCACGGCGGAGGTCGAGAGCGCGCTCGCGAGCAATCCGAACGTGGCCGAGGCCGCGGTGGTGGGGCGTCCCGACGAACTCAAGGGCCAGGCGATCGTCGCGTTCGTCACGCTCAAGGGCGGCATCAAGGCGCATCCCGAACTGCGCGAGGAACTGCGCCAGCACGTCGGCAAGGAAATCGGCCCGGTGGCCAAACCGGATGACATTCGCTTCGCGGAAGCGTTGCCGAAAACGCGCTCGGGAAAAATCATGCGGCGGCTGCTCAAGCAAATCGCCGCCGGCGTGGAGATCAAAGGCGACAC
>JAYVOY010000365.1:0-5043 GCA_043757645.1 Verrucomicrobiota bacterium | reverse complement strand
CGCTTGCGACAAAGCGCGCAATGAAACACCTCCCCGCCCTCTTCGGCACCGCGCTGGTTTGCGCCGCCGCCGTCGCCACCGCCGCTGATCACACGATTCACACCTGGCAGAAACTTCAGCTCACCGACCAGTTTTGGGCGGAGGGCGCGTACTTCGCGGACTTCAACAAGGACGGCAAGATGGACATCGTGTCCGGGCCATTCTGGTACGAGGGGCCGGATTTCAAAACGCGCCACGAAATTTATCCCGCGACGAAATCCTTCAAGGTGAAGCAGGCCGACGGCACGGAGAAAACCATCCCCGGTTACGAGGGTGGTCTAGGTGTGAACAATACGTACTCGGACAATTTTCTCACCTACACGTACGACATCAACGGCGACGGCTGGCCGGACGTGATCGTGCTCGGCTTTCCGGGCAAGGAATCGTGGTGGTTCGAAAATCCGCAGGGCAAGGACGGCCATTGGAAGCGGCACGTGGCCGTGGACGTGACGGACAATGAATCGCCGATGTTTGTGGACCTCACGGGCGATGGCAAACCGGAGATTCTCTGCACGACGGGCGGTTTCATTGGCTATTACACGCCGGATTGGCAGAACCCGGCGAACAAATGGGTCTTCCACAAAATTTCCGCGAAGGGCGGCTGGCAGCGTTTCACCCACGGCATCGGCTACGGCGACATCAATGGCGACGGGCGCGCGGACATTATTCTGTGCGAGGGTTGGTGGGAACAACCCGCGTCACTGGCGGGCGATCCCGAGTGGAAGTTTCATCCCGCCAACTTCGGCGCCGGCGGCGCGCAGATGTACGCCTACGACGTGAACGGCGACGGTCTCCCCGACGTGATCACAAGCCTCGTCGCGCACGGCTACGGGCTGGCGTGGTTCGAGCAACTCAAGGAGCGCGACGCGAAGGGCGAAATCCAATTCCGCCAGCACAACATCACCGGCAGCAAACCCGAGGAGACAAAGTACGGCCTGAAGTTTTCGCAGATTCACGCGATCGATTTGGTGGACATGGACGGCGACGGATTGAAGGACATCGTGACCGGCAAACGCTTCTGGGCGCACGGTCCGAAGGGCGACGCCGAACCCGCCGCGCCCGCGGTGGTCTATTGGTTCAAGCTCGTGCGCAACGCGGACAAGACCGTCGATTGGGTGCCGTATCTCATCGACGACAACTCCGGTGTCGGCACGCAAGTCGCCGTGGGCGACGTCAACGGCGACGGCCTGCCGGACGTGATCGTCGGCAACAAGAAGGGCACCTTCGTCCACCTCCACGGCAAGAAAACCGTGAGCGCGGAGGAATGGGAGAAGGCGCAGCCGAAGCCGGTGAAATAAGGGCGCGCGCAGGTACGGAGTCCCGGCTTCAGCCGGTGGGACGCTCGCCCGGGTGGAGGCGTCGGAAACTCGTAAGCGTGCGGCGAGTGCGGACGCCCCACCGCCTGAAGGCGGGACTCCGTACCAAGAAGACTCCGCACCGGAGATGTCGTCGCCCGCGAGCGCTGAAAAATTGTTCGCAGTTCAACCCACTTCTCCCGCCGCGTTTTTTGATGTTCCTTCGCCGCCGGTTCACGGAATCTGCGCGCATGAGCAAAGCGAGCAAACAGCGGTTTTGTCCGGCGGTGCAGCGGGAGATTTCCTCGGGGGAATGCGGGGAAAAGCGCGTGAGCCACTACGCGTGCCCGGCGGAGTGCGGGTTCAATCCCTTGGCGCCGGCGAATTACGACGCGTTTAAGGAAATCGAGCGCGGTCTGATTCGAAAAAATTGGGAATGGTACGCCGCCTCGGCCCCCAACCGCACGGAGGTGCAGAACAAGCTGGACCGACTCATGGAACTGCCCGAGACCGAGTTCCACGCGTTCCAAGTCACCGAGTTGTTTTTGAAGCGCGACGCCAGCGGGCGGACTTGCGCGGAGCGCTGGGAGGCGGCGGGCTTTCCCGGCCTGAAGAACGACGAGCGCGTGATCCAAAGGGCCGCGATGCAAATGCGCCTCGGGTTGTTCGAGGTTCACCGGGTGTTCGACGACGTGCGTACCGAGGGGGTGGATTTGCTCGCGCCCCAGCCCCGGCCGGCGCTGTTGCTCGACCACGGCCTGGCCGCGCAGGCGTGCCGTTTCACGACGCTGTTGGGGTGTTTCTTTTCGCTGCCGCATTACGAGCGGTGTTCCGGGTTCTTGCTTCATGTGACCGCGATGGGCGGCTTCGCCCCGCTGGCCGTTGTGACTGAGATCGTGCGGCATCTCGGCGGACCGGAGCAGACGAGCGAGTGGTTCCCGTGGTTTGCCGGGAATTTCCCGCGTTTCACGAAGGCACTCGACGCGGTCGCCGCGGCACGGCACGCGCAAATGATCGCGGGCCTCGATGCGCAATTCGGCAAGGCGGTTTATGAAATGCGCGCGCCCTTCGCGGAGTGCCGCGACGCGCTCGATGCCGGCCCGCAAGTCCTGCCGGACGAGCTGGAGGAAACGGAGCGGGCGGAGGGTTTCGCCGAGGCGCGCGCGTGGCGCGAGGAACCGGGCGAGAACCTGGTGTTTGCCCAGGGCGTGCCGATGCTGGGCCGGGTGCTGTTGGGGCAAACGCACTGGCGCCTCGAGGCGGTGGGCGCGGCGCGGCTGGCAAAACTGCGGGAACGATTCGAGCGCACGCTCGGAACCCGCGCGCGGTTCGCGGGCGAGCGGCGTGATGACGCGCTGCCGTCGGGGGCGGCGGCAACGCAGTATGATCGGAGCCTAGTGCCACCGCGCCTGCTCGAAAATCCCCCGCAGATCGCGTTGGGAACTCATCGCATTGACCGCGGGGCAAGCCCGAAGGTTGGAGGGATACGGCCCGCCGACATCTTCGCGGACATGGACCGCCAATGGCTGGAAATGTCGGTGCCCGGTCTCGCTGGCAAAACGCCGCGCGCGGCGGCGACCGATCCACAATTGCGTCCGCGCCTGCTGGACCTGTTGAAAGAGCGCGTGCGGTCCAGCGATGAGCGCGCACTGGAAACGGGTGTGGTCACGGATGCGAATTGGCTGCTGCGCGAGTTGGGCGCGCACGAATTGATCTTCGCGCCGCCGCCGCACCGTTTTCCCCCGCCGTCCAAGGGCGCTGGCAGCCCCGGCGGCGACGACGTTTTCCCTGACGAACCGATGGACCTCGAGGATCTGCTGCCGTGGCCGAATCCGCCGCCGCGCCCGTTCACCGAAGCGGAAATCACCGCGGCGACAGAACTGGCGATAAACCGTTTTCCCGCGTTTGAGGACGCGGAGGAAGCGATTGCGGGGGCGGGCGGTTTCATGGCCGAGGACTTTGTGGACGCGCTGGGCGCATGGTTGCCAGCGGGAGAACTCGCCATGCTCGACCCGCTGCTCTCGAAGGCTTGGTTTGTGTTTGTCCCGCCGGGACATTTCGGACCGGAGCTTTCCCCCAAGGATCTTCTTGAGGCGTTTGATGAGGGCAGGGAGCGGTTGCAGCGACAAATGGAAAAGTCCGACGATCCCGGGAGAACCGCGGCGGATTTCACCGCACAAGGCGCACAGCCGATCCTTCTGCGGATGCTGGCCTCCGAATTCGTGATGGTGGTTGCCGATCTGCCGAAAAAGCGGCAACCCGCGCCGGTTGACATGATCACGCTGATCTTGGTCCTGAAATCCTTCGTCGAGTTGCTCGACCAAAAATGCCGCGCGGATGTTCTGGGCGACGACTAAACCGAAACCATGCAGTCGGACCGCCGCCGTCTTGGCGGCTCACACCGCCCAAACGGGGCGGAAGCGCGCATTTTCCAGAGCACAAAAGGTTCACTGAACCCGAACTCCGCGTCTCTCCGTGTTCTCCGCGCCTCTGCGTTAAAAAAGGGCCGTCGTTGGCCGGCGCGCTTCCGTTTAACGCCCGGTGGCGCGGGGCGGGAAGTGGCGGGGTTGAGGTTTTTGGAAGTGCTTTTTTTAAACGCAGAGGCGCGGAGAACGCAGAGAGACGCGGAGGGGAAACAGAGAACTTCCACAGTTGAAGACGGGCGGGCGATTAATCCGCGTCTCTACGTTAAAAAAGGCCCGTCGTTGGCCGGCGCGCTTCCGTTTAACGCCCCGGGGCGCGGGGCGGGAGGTGGCGGGGTTGAGGTTTTTGGAAGTGTTTTTTTAAACGCAGAGACGCGGAGAACGCAGAGAAACGCGGAGGGGAAACAGAGAACTTCCACAGTCGAAGACGGGCGGGCGATTAATTCGCGTCTCTCCGCGCTCTCCGCGTTCTCCGCGTCTCTGCGTTAAAAGAGGGCCGTCGTTGGTCGGCGCGCTTCCGTTTAAAACGCGCCGTGAGCCGCCGGGACGGCGGCGCTCCGCCAATTGCATCGTTACGGCTACATCCGGGACTCCGTACGAAGTGCCACGCCACACCCGTCCTTCGTCCCTCTTGGTTTCGTCATTTCTGCCGGTCAGGCGCGGCGGCGGTCGGGGAGGAGGGCGACGACGAGCCAGAGCGCGAGGAAGCTGCCGGCGGCGAGGAGGAGGATTTTGAACCAGCTCGGGCGCGTGGTGTTGCCGGCGTTGAATTTGATCGTCATCGCCTTGCCACCGCTGGTCTGGAGCACCTGCGTGAACGAGTGGCGCAGGCCGCGCGTGGGCAGGTTCACGCGCAGCGGCTGCACGGTGGTCACGACCAGTTCCTGCGCCTGTTGGAGCTTGCCCCATTGTTGCTCGGCGACCTTCTCGTCGTAGTCGCGTTGCGCGGGCTGGGACGCCTGTTCCGCCTGCTGTTGCAGGACGCCCGCATCGTTCGCGAGGAACTCGCCGTTGCGGGCCAGATATTTCTGCTGCCCTTGAATCAGGTTGCTGCTTTGCACGCGGTTGAAATCGGCTTCGAGCGCCTTCATCTCCTTCTTCGTTTCCGCGTCGCGATAGGAATTCCCGGCGGCGTTTTTGAAATTATCAGTCACGCCTTTGAGGTTGCCCCGGCTCAATTCGACCCGCGCGTTGCTGAGAAAACTGCTCACCTCCGAACGGCTCGCGACGCGCTTGTTCATTTCCTGCCGGCTGTAATCGGCCAGCGTGTAGGTGCTCGCCAGCGC
>JAYVOY010000364.1:0-5054 GCA_043757645.1 Verrucomicrobiota bacterium | reverse complement strand
GCGGCTGAACGACCTCATCCGCGGCGGCGGCCACCTCAAGGAGGTCCACGCCTACACCATCGCGCGCCCGACGCCCGAGGTGTTCGCCACCAAACTTTCGCCGGAGGAACTCCGCGGCATCGGCCAAACGATCAAGCGCTCGACCGGGCTGCAGGTGCTGACGTTTGAGTGAGGCTGGGGCCGGTTTTTCGCCTTTCCTCGGAACGTCCGCCGCCTATCCGGAGTGGCTTGACCGTAACTATGCAATTGATGGACCGCTGCCGTCTCGGCGGCTCACGGCGTGGGACAGTCCGCGAGGTCAATTCACACGCCAGTTTTTGGTTCCCCATTCAGTGAACATTTTTCGCTGTGGAAAATCCGCGCGTTCGCCCCGTTTGGACGGTGTGAGCCGCCGGGACGGCGGCGGTCCTACTGCATCGTTACGGCTTGAGCCTGCCGCACGAACGCGCCGGGCCGGAGGCCGGCGCTCCGAAGAGGCCGCGGGGCTGTGTGCCCACGACGGCTCAATTGACGAGGCTGGCGCGAATGCTATCATTGCTAGCATGGCGCAACTTCTGGTCAGAGATTTGCCAGCAGCACTCGTGAAACACCTCAAAGAGCGGGCCGCGCGGAATGGCGTCTCCGCCGAGGAGGAGCATCGCCGCATCCTCAAATCAGCCCTCGCCGGTGAAGCTGCCGCGAAGAACCGGGCCTTCGTGGCCCACCTGCTTTCCGCCACGGGTCGCGGCGATGATCTGGCGGTGCGGCCCCGCCATGTTTCGGCGCATCGGCGCGTGAAGTTCTGAGAGCCTGTCTGAAAATGCGGTGGAGCGCGGCTGTGTCGCAGACCAGCCGCAGCCACAAGTTCAACCCGGACGCCGCACCCATGAGTCTGTGCTGCGGCTGGTCGAGGACGACACAGCCGCGCTCCGGAATTTTCAGACAGGCTCTGAGGTTTTCCGCTTATGGCCTGGCTGCTTGATACGAATGTGTTGTCCGAGGTTCGGCGGCGGCGTCCCGACCCGAGGGTTCTGCGCTGGTTCGCAGACCAGCACGAGGCCGCGATATTCATCAGCGTGGTCAGCCTCGGGGAAATTCGCGCGGGGATTGAGACGAAACGCCTGAAGGACGCGGTGCAGGCCGCGGCGATCGAGCGCTGGTTCACCGAACTGCAACTGCGCTTCTCGCACCGCATCCTGCCCGTGACCGAAACGATCGCCGATCAGTGGGGCCGCCTCTGTCCCGCGCAACCGCTGTCCGACAATGACGGCTTCGTCGCGGCCACGGGGTTGGTTCACGAGCTGACCGTCGTGACGCGAAACACCACGGACTTCGAGCGCTCGGGGGTGCGGTTGCTGAATCCGTGGCAGTAGCAGCCTTCGGAACCTCGGTGAGGCGCCGGGCGCTCTCATCAATTCGCCTGCATCGTCGCGGCGGATTTTTGCACGACTTGGATGAAGGCCTGCGTGAGCGGACTCGGGCGGCCCTGCCACAAAACCCCCATGGTCACGGGCGCAAACGGGTCGCGCGGCAGCGGCAGGGCGCGCACGCCCGCGAGGTTTCGGCGGTTGGGAATATCGACGGACAGCCCGAGGCCGTAGCCGTTGGCGACATAGACTTCGACCAGGTTCAACGTGCTGACCTCGATGCCGGTGAACCAGTCCACCCCGAGTTTGGCGAGGGCGCTCTGGAAATTTTTGTAAATCATCTCGTTGGTCGGAAGGCTGATGAGCACCTCGCTGAGGCGATCGCGTTGCCACAATTCGGCGGCGGATTTCAACCGGCTTTCCTGCGGCACCAGCAGCACCAGGGGCAGTTCCACCAGCGGGCTTTGTTTGACGCCGACGGGCGGTTTGCCCTCGACGAGCGTGATGGCGACATCGAGTTCCTGCGCGGCGAGCCAACTGACCAGTTGCGGATGATACCCCTCGCGCAGGGTCACTTTCAGTTTGGGGAATTGTTTGCGCACGACCTTCAAAACCGCGGGCAGATGATCGCGCAGCACGATCTCCGACGCGCCGACGCGGAGGTGCTGCTCGACGCCGCCGCGCAATTGGGCGGCGACGGTTTCCAAGTTCCCGAAGAACGGTTTGATAAATTGAAACAACTCCTCGCCCGGCGGCGTGAGTTCGAAGGGGCGGCGTTGAAAGAGCGGGGTGCCGAGGCTTTCCTCCAATTGCAAAATCTGGCTGCTGACGGCGGGTTGCTGAATGCCGTAGGGCATGTTGCGCACGGCCTGGGAAATCCCGCCGAAGCGCGCGACGTAATAAAAAAGTTCGAGGTGGTGGATGTTCATGGCGGCGGACGTGGCTTGTGGAACGAGCGGATAATTAGCGGTCGCGGCGGGGCGGCACAAGACGGAAGCGGGCGGCGGCGGGGCGGCTCGGGGTGGAGAACTCGGGGGGTTCCGGCGCTCTTCGCGGGGCGGGGAAAAGTTAGAGCCTCCTCACGTCGGCTCCTACAAGGAATAGGCTTCCTGCATTGTGTTCGCGCGCGGTCGTGCCTAACGCTTCTGCGTGGCTCCGATCTATTTCGATTACAACGCGACGACGACGCTCGATCCGGCGGTGCGCGCGGCGATGCTGCCGTTTCTCGACGAGATTTGGGGCAACCCGTCGAGCGTTCACCAGATCGGCCGCCGCGCGCGGGCGTTGCTGGATGACGCGCGTGAGCGGGTGGCAACGGTGCTCGGCGCGAAGCCCAGCGAGGTCGTGTTCACCAGCGGCGGGACGGAGAGCAGCAATCTCGCGATCTTCGGCACCGCGCGGCAACTGCGCGCGAAGGGGCGGCATCTGGTGACCTCGACGATCGAGCACCACGCGGTGCTGCATTGCTTCCGCTATTTGGCGCAGCACGAGGGGTTCGCGGTGACGTACGTGCCGGTGGATGCGGCGGGCGTGGTGTCTGTGGATGCCGTGGCGCGCGCGCTGCGGCCGGACACGACGCTGGTTTCGATCATGGCGGCGAACAACGAACTCGGCACGCTGCAACCCGTCGCGGCCATCGGCGCGTTGTGCCGGAGCCGCGGAATTATTTTTCACACCGACGCGGTGCAGGTATTTGGGAAATTGCCGTTCGCCTCGATCCGTCAGTTCAACGCCGACCTCGTCTCGCTCTGCGCGCACAAGTTTCACGGGCCGAAAGGCGCGGGCGTGCTGTACATCCAATCGCCGCTGCTGCCTGACCCAATCGTATTCGGTGGCGCGCATGAGAACGAACGCCGCGCCGGCACGGAAAATCTCCCCGCGATCATCGGCTTCACCGAAGCGGCCGAGCGCTTCCTTCGGCAACCGGTTTTTCCCGCCGAGGTTTTGTGGCCGCTCACGCGCCGGTTGCAGGCGCTCGCGGAAACAATTCCCGGCGCAACCGTCCGCGGTTCGCAGCTTGAAAGGCTGCCGAACACCGTCGCGTTATCGGTGCCGGGTTGCGACAGCATCGTGTTGCTGGCGGGACTCGACCTGGCCGGCATCTGCGCGTCGAGCGGCTCGGCCTGCTCGGCGGGTTCGCTGGAGCCGTCGCACGTGTTGCTCGCGCTCGGGGTGCCGGAGGCGGAGGCGAATTCGCTGATTCGGTTTTCGCTCGGGCGCGCTTCGACCGCGGCGGAGGTCACGGTGGTCGAACGCGAGTTGCCGGGGATCATCCGGCGGATTCGGGGTTGGAATTAGCCGCGATTTCCCGGTGAATGACTTGTGAACAACGCGAACAACTCCGGGAAAAGGAAGTTTCACCCAGCGGCTGGTCGTTTTCTTGGCCCTGATTTCTTTGCGCAAGTCCTTGGCGCCACCTTGACACCGCAAGTTGTTTCCACTATCCACACCCCTTAATAATACGGTTAAGTTCAAGTCTTCCAGAGTCCTATTAAGAGCGTATGAAAGTCACCATTGCCAAAGAGCAGTTGATCAACGGGCTGCAAGCGGTCCAAAACATTGTGGGGTCGCGCACGACGCTGCCCATCCTGTCGAACGTGTTGCTGCGCGCGGAAGGCTCGCAACTGCATCTCACGACGACGGACTTGGACGTGACGATTTCCTGCTCGGTCGAGGCCAAGGTCGAGACGGCTGGCGCGACGACGCTGCCGGTGAAACGGTTTTTCGGCATCATCCGCGAACTGCCGACCTCCGAGATCGAAATCGAGATCGACGACAAGAACGTGTGCGCGCTGCGCGCGGGTCCGTCGTTCTACAAAATTCATGGCATCGCTGCGGAGGAATTTCCGCCGTTGTCGCAGTTCAAGGAAAACAAGAAGATCAGCCTCCCGCAGGAAAAGGTGAAGGCGATGCTGCGGAAGACCGCCTACGCGATTTCGACCGACGACACGCGCTACGTGCTCAACGGCATCTTCATCAGCCTCAGCGAGGACAAGGTGACGATGGTGGCCACCGACGGTCGGCGGCTCGCGCTGGTTGAGGAAGAGGCGGGCTTGGGCAAGGAACTCAAGGGCGAATTCATCGTGCCGACGAAGGCGATCAATGAACTCACGCGGCTGCTGCAAGCCAAGGGCGAGGTGGAAATCAAGTTCACGGAAAATCAGGTCGCGTTCACGATGGCGGGCGAGGGTGCGGCGGGGATTCTGCTGATTTCAAAACTGGTCGAGGGCAATTACCCGAACTATCGCCAAGTGATTCCCGCCGAGTCCAAGGAGCGCATCACGCTGGCGCGCGAGGAATTTTTGCAGGCGCTGCACCGCGCCGAGTTCATGACCAGCGACAAGGCCAACTCGGTCAAACTGGGCTTCAGCAAGAACAACCTCACGATCACCGCCAACACCCCCGAGGTCGGCGAGGGTCGGGAGAGCATCGCGGTCAATTACAAGGGCAAGGACTTCGCTGTGGCGTTCAATCCGACGTACATCATGGACCCGCTGCGGGCGTTGGATAACGACGAGATTTTCCTCGAGCTGACCGACGAACTCAGCCCCGGCGTGATCAAGATCAACGGCGCGTTCCTCTACGTGCTGATGCCGATGCGGATGAGTTAGAGCCTGTCTGAAAATTCCGGAGCGCGGCTGTGTCGTCCTCGACCAGCCGCAGCACAGACTCATGGGTGCGGCGTCCGGGTTGAGCTGGTGGCTGCGG
>JAYVOY010000363.1:0-5067 GCA_043757645.1 Verrucomicrobiota bacterium | reverse complement strand
CGGACGCTCGAAAAACTGTCCCGGCCTGTGGCGAAGTGTCCTGAAGTGTCCCGCGATCAGACAGGCGCGGCGCGGGACGGCGGTCCGGGAATGGTCCGGGAACGTGGTCTGGTCCGTGGCGGGACCGTGGGGTGGTCCGCGGAAAGCGGCGGAGCGCCGAACTCCAGTTCGGCGCGGTTCAGTCGCAGCGACGCGCCGCTCTGGAGAGCGGCGCTCCGTTTCACGAACGAGCTCCGCGATGTTTGATTCGCGCAGCGGGTTGGCGAACTCCCGCGGAGCGCCGAGCACAAGCTCGGCGTGGACGAGTGTGGGCGTGCCGAGCCGGTGCTCGGCGCTCCGGCCCCGCTCCGGCTGGTTTCGTCGCCGCACCGGGTGCTGCCGTTGCGCACCATTTCCTGAAAGCGATTCCCCGCAGTGGCGAGGGCGGTTGGGATTAGCCTGCCGTGGGCGAAACCGCTCGGTCGTTTTACGTCAGCCAGTCACGCCACAAAAAAAAATCAGTCGGCAAATGGCGCGGACTGACTATCATCGGCCCATTACGAAAATCATCCCATTGCTCGCGCTTGGAACCCTGCTGCTCGGCAGCCTGGTTCCGGTGGCATTCGCGGCGGTGGTCATTCCCGGACTGGCAGCCAGCAAACTCGATCCGGCGCTTCAGGGTCTGGTCTTGATCGAGGAATTGAATTGCGCGGTTTGCCACGCGAGCGAAGCCCCGTTTGCCGGCCGGTCGAAGAAAGCGCCCCGCCTCTCAGCGGTCGGCTCCCGCGTGAACCCGAGTTACTTAGAAGCGTTCATCCGCGCTCCGCACGAGACCAAACCCGGCACCACCATGCCGGACGTACTGTCTCACTTGCGCGCGGAGGAAAAAGGCCTGGTCGCAAAATCCCTCACGCACTTTTTGTTGTCGCTGAAGCGGAACGACTTTTCCCCGCAGCTGCCCGATGCGGTGGCCGCGCAGCACGGGGAACGCCTCTTTCATTCGCGGGGCTGCGCGGCCTGTCATTCCCCGCGGGATGCAAAGGGAACGGAGTTACTCCCCAAAACTTCCGCCCCGCTCGGGGCGCTGGACCAGAAATACAGCTTTAGAAGTTTGGTGGAGTTTCTGCGGCAACCGCACGCCAGCCGGCCATCCGGCCGGATGCCCGACCTGCGGTTGCAAGGGCAGGACGTGGAGCGCATCGCTCATTATCTGCTGCGTGACACCCGGGTGCCCGGCCACCTCGCCTACACCCTGTATCGCGGCCAAGTCTGGGAAGGATTGGGTGGTGACAACGTGAAAGCGGAACGGGCCGGGCACGTGAATGATTTCGCCGCGGAGAGCCTCGGGAAGCTTCAACACCACACGGCGATCAAGTATGAAGGCTGGCTGAACCTGGCCACCCAAGGGCGCCACACCTTCTATCTGCAAATGAACGGCGGCTCGCTGCACGTGGATGGCAAGCAACTCATCCTACAAGAGCCTAGTGACCGGCGTGGCGTGAAGAAGTTACAAGGCACGGCGGAACTTGGCGCGGGTTGGAGAAAGCTAGAGCTGACCTATTTCCACACCGGGCATGAACCGAAGTTCTCGTGCGAAATGGAAGGCCCGAACTTCGCGCGCCAACCGATCCCTTCCGCAAAGCTTTCTATTTCCAACGAAACCATTCCCACCTTTGAACCGCTCCAGGTGGATGCCGAACTCGCGGCGCGTGGTCGGGAACAGTTCGGGAAGTTCGGTTGTGCCAAGTGCCACGATGACGTTCCGGTTCCCACCAAATCCGCCCCCGCTTTTGCCATGCTCGATCCTAGTCGCGGCTGCTTGAGCGCGGCCGCCGGACCCTGGCCGCGTTTTGACTTGAGTGCGGAACAGCGCGGGTTGATTGGCAAAGCGCTGCCCCAAGTGGAAGGGCTGCGACTCGATGACCGGCAACTACTCCATAAAACCCTGGTTACCTTCAACTGCCTCGCTTGTCACGAACGCACCGGACTAGGAGGAATAGCCTCGGAGCGCAATGCGATCTTCACGGGAACGCGGGAAGCACTCGGGGATCAAGGCCGCCTGCCCCCGCCGCTGACCCACATTGGGGCGAAATTGAAACCGGAATGGATCGCCGAAGTGCTGCTGCGCGGGAAACGCCAGCGCGATTATGTGGATGCGAGCATGCCGCAGTTTGGCGAGGCGAACCTCGGCCAGCTCGTGGACTTATTCGGCAAGGTGGATGAACTGGAGCCGGTGAGCTTTCCCAAGCCCGCGAATATTCAGGAGTCCAAGAATGCCGGTTACGAGATGATGGGCACCACCGGATTTAGTTGCATCGCCTGCCATGATTTTAACGGACAGAAAGCCGGCGGGCCGGGCGCGCTCGACATCGTGCAGGCGACCGAACGCCTCCAGAAAAACTGGTTCCATCTCTATCTGCGGGAACCGGCGCGCTTCCATCCCACGGTCATCATGCCCCAATACTGGCCGGGCGGTCAGTCGGTCCGTCCCAATATTCTCGGCGGCGATGCCGCGCAACAGATCGAGGCTCTGTGGCTGTATCTGGAGGACGGCACTCGCGCGAGAAAACCTGTGGGATTGTCCCGGCAGGCGAGCGAGCTTCGCGTGGGTGAGGTGGCGGAGATCTGCCGGGGCCGGAGTCCCGCTGGCTACCGCGGTATCGGCGTGGGCTATCCCGAACGTCTCAACCTGACCTTCGATTCTGAGGAGATGGCCTTGCGCCTGCTCTGGAAAGGGGAGTTCGCGAACGTTGATTTGGGTTCCTTTAATCCGCGCGGCACGGACCGGATTTCCTTCCCGCCCGGCATTCCGTTTCACCGGTTGAAGTCAATGGATGACAATTGGCCCTACAAGGGAAAAACCAACCATCCCTTCCCGCAGGATCATGGTTACCAGTTTCGCGGCTATCATCTGGATGCCATGCGGCGACCGACCTTTCTCTACCTTTACGAGGACGTCACGGTGACAGACTATTTCGAGGATTTTCGAGACAAGGACGGAAAAACTTGGTTTAAGCGGACCTTCCGCTTTGATGCCCCCGACGCAAAGTCCCCCTTCTATTTCCGCGCGGCTTCCGGAAAGAAACTCACCTCGCCATCCGCGCGCGCGTTCGTCGCCGATCAACTCCAACTGCGCATCACCAGCGATCATCAGGGCGTGGTGCGCGCGGGCGACCCCGGGGAAGTGCTGATTCCCCTGACCCTGCCCAAGGGACGCTCCACCTTAACTCTGGAATACCAATGGTAAGCTCACGTTACTTAGTCGCCCTGCTGGCCTTGACACTAGCTCCGCTGCTTCCCGCGGAAGAACTCGGTGAGATGTGGGGGAGTGCCAAGGAGGAGGCGAAATACTATCCCCTCGTCAACATCCCCATTCCGCCCGAGGTTCCGCTGCGGCCCGGTAGTTTCGAAATCCTTCCCGACGGGCGGCTGGCGGTGGGCACCCGGCGCGGCGACATCTATTTCATCAAGGGAGCTTTCGAGACCCCACCCAAACCCGAGTACCATTTGTTCGCGAGCGGCCAGGATGAAATCTTTGCGCTCGCTTGGAAAGACGGAGCGATGACCGCCACCACCTTCGGGGAAGTCACCCGCATTTCCGACACTGACGGCGATGGAGTCGCCGACCGCTACGACACACTCTGCAACAACTGGGGCTACGCCGAGGGGCATGAGTTCGCCTTTGGCTCCAAGCACGATCCGGAAGGCAACATCTGGGTGGCGCTCGGCCTGAGTGGCTCGTATCAATCGCATAACCTATTCCGAGGTTGGGCGGTGAAGGTGACGCCGGATGGAAGGATGCTTCCCGTGTGCAGCGGACTGCGGAGTCCGGGCGGCGTGGGCACGAATGCCGCCGGCGTGATGTTCGCCATCGAAAGTCAGGGGCCATGGAATGGATGCTGTTCGCTAAAACACCTCAAACCGGGCGCCTTCGTTGGACATCCCGCGAGTTACAACTGGTATCCGTTCGTCCCCGGCATGAAGGCTCCGGCGCTCGAACCCAACAGCCCTTCGCGCATGCTGGTGGAAAAGAAACGGGTGAAGGAACTGGTGCCTCCGGCGGTGCGATTCCCTTATATTAAAATGGGCCGCTCTATCTCGGGTTTCCGTCTCAATCAGACCGGCGGCAAATTCGGCCCGTTCGAGAAGCAATTGTTTCTCGGCGACTATACCTTGAGCATCATCCTGCGCGCGACCACCGAACAGATCAACGGGGTGTGGCAGGGCGCGTGTTATCCCTTTCGCGAGGGACTCGCCACCGGGATTATGAATGTGGAGTTTTCACCCAAGGGGCAATTGATCGTCGGGGGCTTCACCACCAGCCGGCAGTGGCCCGTGCGCGGCGCCGAACCCTTTGCCATCCAGCGCCTCGACTGGAGTGGCCTGGTGCCCTTTGAAATCAAGGAGATCAATATTAAGAAGGAAGGCTTCCTGCTTACCTTCACCAAACCCGTTGACCAGCAAGTCGCCGCGAGGACGGACGTTTACAACATCACCACCTACACGCACATCTACCACGCGGGCTACGGCAGTCCCGAGGTGGACCAGACGACGGCCCACGTGACCAAGGCTGTTCCCGCGGCGGACGGACTGTCGGTCATGGTGTATCTCGAGAAGTTCGAGGAAGACCATATTCACGATTTCGATCTGGCCCGGATGAAGTCCAGCGATGGCGGGCCGCTGCTTCACAAGAAGGCCTACTACACGGTGAATGAGATACCCAGAGAGTAGGGGGCGGTAATTAGTGATTAGTAATTAGTAATCAGTAGCCGACAACACAGTCTGACGACTAATCACTGATTACTGATAGGAGATCGGGGGCGTTCCGAAGCCGCCCGCAGCCTGTAAGCCGTAACGATGCCGTAGGTAGGACCGCCGCCGTCCCGGCGGCTCCGGGCGTGGGAAGTCCGCGAGGGCAACTCACACTGCCTCTTTTGGTTCCCCGTTCCGTGAACCTTTTGAACTGCGAAAAATGCCCGCCTCCACCGCCTTTGGACGGTGTGAGCCGCCGAGACGGCGGCGCTCCTACGGCATCGGTACGGATAAGTAGAGTCCGACGTAAGAGCGTGTTTTTAAAACTTGGTTTGG
>JAYVOY010000362.1:0-5076 GCA_043757645.1 Verrucomicrobiota bacterium | reverse complement strand
GCTTCGCGTCTGCGGGCGTGTTGATCGGCCCGCCGTGCGCGAGGAAGAAGATGTCCTTCCGCACGCGGCTGGCGGCGGCGATGATTTCCTGCGTGCGTTGAATCGTGAACTCCCACGTCACCACCGACTTCGTCACGCCGATGCTGCCGCCGACTGTCGTGCCCACGTGCGCGATGATCGCATCCGCCCCCGCCTTGGCCATCGCGACCGCCTCGTCCGGCGTCGCGACATAAACCACCGAGAACAAATCCATTTTCCGCGCGAGCGCGACCATCTCGAATTCCTTCTGCACGCTCATGCCCGTCTCCTCGAGCACGCCGCGGAAATGCCCGTCCACAATCGTGTGCGTCGGGAAATTGTTCACGCCGCTGAACCCCATTTCCTTCACGCGCCCCAGCCAATGCCACATGCGCCGCCGCGGATCCGTCGCGTGAACGCCGCAGATCACCGGCACCTCCTCCACCACCGGCAGCACCTCGTATTCGCCAATCTCCATCGCGATGGCGTTGGCGTCGCCGTAAGCCATCAACCCGCACGTCGAGCCGTGGCCCATCATGCGGAAGCGTCCCGAGTTGTAGATGATGATCAGGTCCGCCCCGCCCCGCTCGATGAACTTCGCGCTGATGCCCGCGCCCGCGCCCGCGGCGATGATCGCGTCGCCTTTTTTCAACGTGGCGCGCAACCGCTCCACCACTTCTTTGCGCGTGTAGGGATTACCTTTTCCAGTCCAGGGATTCGGCATAAGCGAGAAGCTGATTTCGACCGTCGTTTCGCAACGCCGCCATCCTAGCGAAACGATGCTCGCGGCGAATAGGCAAAACCACGCGCCCCTCCCGGAAAGGTGGGAGACAAATTTCCCCGCCACTAGCGGGCAGGATCGGGGTCCGAGCCGGGGTGCCCGGTCGCCGGGGCATTCCGTACGGAGTCCCGCCTTCAGGCGGCGGGAGGTCCGCGTTCGCCGCACCCTGATGAGTGCGCAACGGCTCCGTCACCGCGCCGGTTTCACCGGCTGAATCCGGGACTTCGCACTTTCGGGTTCGTTGTTTCCGCGCGCCCGGAAAACTCCGGCGGAGCCTCGCGCCGCCAACGGCTGCGGCCGCAACGCCGCGCGCCGGAAAAAAGTGGCGGGTTTAGAAACCGGGATAAACCCGCGCGCGTTCGCCCGCGCGCGTCGCGAAGTTTTCGCCCGCCGACCAACCCATGTCGTTGATGAGCACCTTGAACACCACGTTCTCCGCCGGCAGTTCCGTGCTCCACACCCACAGGTCGCCGGCGAGGCATTCCATCGCCAGTCCCGCATCCCAACTCAGGCCCGCGCCCTCGCCACGAAGGTAAAGTTGGTTGCCCAGGCCAACATCGAACCGCACTTCGATCGTGGTCACGACCGGCGGCGCCTTGCGCGCCGTGGCTCCGCGCGCTCGCGTGGGTGCCGCCGTGGAAACAACCGGTGCGGCCGCGAGTGCGGGCGCGGGTGCCGTTGCCGCCGGAGGCGCCGGGGCGAGTGATTTCACTGGCGTTGACCGCGGTTCCGCTTTTGAAACCACCGCCGGAGTCGCGCCGACGGCCGCAGTTTTGACCTCGGTTTCCCGCGGTTTCGTAGTGGGAACGACCGCTGCCGGCGCGGCTTTCGTCGCGGTGGGTGGCGTCGCCTTCGACTTGGCACTCACCGGACTCGGAGCCTTGGACACGGGGGCGGCGGCGGGTGTTGGCGCCGGGATCGGTTTGGCAACCGGAGCGATTTTGGTCGCCAGCTTGCTCGCGGAAGCTGTCGCAAAGATGAGGGACTTGACCGGCGCCGGCTGGAGTTGGGCAGGCTTGGTTGACGGTGCCGCCGCCGCCGCCGCCGGCTTCGAATGCAAACTCGTCTTGGAAGGGTTTTTCGTGGGTTTCATTTTATGTCGCATTTTGAACGTCGCTGATGGTTCTCAAACAAACTGAGCAATTACCCGCATCCAATCCGAATTAGAAGCGCAATCACCGACGTTTCACGAATGTAGCAATTCCGATTCCACGCGTGTGAGTTGGAGTTGCCGCAAGCCGCAGGAAGGGGATTGCTCCAGAACGAGCGACCCAGCAGCGCGGGAAGACGGCGGGAAATTTGCGCGGCGAATGGCGACCGTTCGTGACTGCCGGGTTTTTGGGAGTTCGTTCAGATACCTCCCAGGTTCACCGCGTTTCGCCGCGCCCTGATGCGGACCGAACCGACCGCCCATCCGAATTGACGGCTCAAGCTCGCGTCCTCGCCTGACGATGAAACCCGTGTGCTTCGGCACACTGACCCAAAGGAGATTGACGCTGTGAAGACCATGCAAAAGGCAACCGCACCCACCCTCAAGCTGCCGACCAATTCGCGCCGAAACGCCCTCGGGTGCGGGGTGCTGCTCGTTCTGCTCCTCGGCGCCAGCGCCGTCCGCGCCGAGCGACTCGAACACATTTTCAACGCCATTCGCGCCGTGGAAACCGGCGGCGAATCCGCCCCCGCCGAGGCCGTCGGCGACCACGGACGCAGCGTCGGCCCCTACCAAATCAGCAAGAAATACTGGCTTGATGCCGGTGCCCTCTGCGAGTGGGACGACGTGAAAAAAACCGCCGAAGCGGAAAGGGTCATGCGCGCCTACTGGAAGCGCTACTGCCCCACCGCATTGAAAAAAGGCGACGCCGCGACGCTCGCACGCATCCACAACGGCGGCCCCAACGGCGTGAAGCGCAAAGCCGCGACCGAGGGCTACACCCAGCGCGTCCTGGCGGAACTCGACCGGCTGAAGTTTCAAACCGCCGCGCGTTAACGTCGCCCCCGCCGACTCGCGGATCACGTCGCCGCGCAACCGCCGCATATTTCCAGCGCGCCAACACGTTGAAATCCACATTTAACTTGCCAAGGGTCGGCGCGGTTAGAAATAGTCTTCGCTCGGTGCCGGTTTCCAAAGTAGCTCAATGGTAGAGCACGCGGCTGTTAACCGTGGGGTTGTAGGTTCGAGTCCTACCTTTGGAGCCAATCTTTTTTGGAGAAGACCTTTGAGAGTTCACCCCCTCCTTCCTCCTGACACTCCCGACACAGACAACGCCCGAAATGGTCCCGGACGACGCGGCCTGCTTCCGCTTTCGCCGCTTGCCATCGTCAGCATCTCACCGGAGGCGCAGCAGCATTGCTGACCCACCACGAAACCCATGATCTGGATTGCCCCGTCAGAAAAAGACACCGCCACTGACACGTTGGAAAAACGCCTTTGAGCGGCTGCCGACCAGTTCCGAGCGAACAGCGGTCTGAGTGCCGCGCAATACCCCCAGCCCGTTCTCGGCCTCATCTTTTTGCGCTGCGCCGAAGTCCGGTTCAGCAAACCACGCGCGGCCCTTGAAAAGCCCAGCGCGTCGTCACGGCGCGGCAGGTGTGACGCCGCGTGTTCTGCGGGCAGTTTGCGTTCCGTGGAACCTCCCCGCTCAGTGCGTCCCCGCCGCGTGTTCCTGGATGTATTCCTGTTTCAGGCCGAGTTTTTCAGGCGCGTGCAGCACCAGCATTTTCATGCGGATGTCCGGCGGCACCGACGCGGCGGTGAGCTTCGAGACGACGATCATCAGGCCGATGGCCGTGGGCACGGTCCAGATGGCGGGCTGTTCGCAGAGGATGCGCACGAGCGGATGCGCGGCCCAGAAATCATTCAGGTTGATCCATTTTAAATCACTGAAACTCGTCAGCGAAATGCCCCCGAGCGCGAGCAGGCCGCCCGCAAGCATCCCCGTCGCCGCGCCGCGCATCGTCATGCCGCGCCACCAAACACTCATGAAAAGCAGCGGAAAATAACTCGCCGCCGCAATGGCAAACGCCTGGCCGACCATGAAGTTGATTTGCAGTTGCTCGACCTGCATCCCCAGCAGCACCGACACCGTGCCGACGACGACCGCGCACCATTTGAACATCCGCATCCGCTCGGCGGGCGTGCTCTTGGGATTGAGGATGCGGCCATAGACATCGTGCGCCAGCGCGCCGGTCATCGAGACGAGCAGGCCGCTGAACGTGCTCATGAACGCCGCGAACGCGCCCGCGCACGTGATGCCCGAGAGGATCGAGCCGAGCGTGCCGTATTTTTCATTCAGGATGCGCGGCAGTTCGAGGACGATTTTGTCCGTCCCCTTTGCGCCGACGCCGTTGTAAAGCTCCGGCAATAGATTGCGCCCGAGCACGCCGAGCACCGGCGGGAACACGTAGAAAACGCCGATCAAAATCATTACCCACATCGTCGTGCGCTTGGCCGCGACGCCGTCGGGGTTGGTGTAAAAACGCACGAGAATGTGCGGCAACCCCGCCGTGCCGCACACGAGCGCGATGATGAGCGAGTAAGTGTAGAGCAGCGAATAGGAACGTGTTTGCCCGGCGGAAAGCTTCGCGGCCTTGGCGGCTTTCGTCGTGAGCGGGCCGAAGGGGTTGAGCCACGTTTCGTCTTTGGGTGCTTTCTCAGGAAGCGCCAGACGCCCGCCCGTTGGTGCTGCCGCGACCGCGTTGGTGGCTCCGGGAACGCTTAAAACCGCCGTTGCCATTGGCTTGCCAGCGGCCTTTCCATTTAGATACAGTTGCTTCCCATACCCCCCGTAAACACTCATCAGCACAAACACCGGCACCGAGATCGCGAACATCTTTGCCCAATATTGAAACGCCTGCACCAGCGTGATGCCCTTCATCCCGCCGAGCGCGACGTTCAGCGTGATCACCACGCCCACCAGCACCACGCCCGCCCAATACGGCAGGCCAGGAAAAATGTACGCCAGCGTCGTCCCCGCGCCCTTCATCTGCGGCATCGTGTAGAAAAATCCGATGAACAACACGAACACCACCGCGATTTTGCGAAACACCGGCGAGTCAAACCGGCCCTCCGCGAAATCCGGAATCGTGTACGCCCCGAAGCGCCGCAGCGGCCCCGCGATGAACAGCAGCAAAAACAAATACCCGCACGCGTAACACACCGGATACCACAGCGCGTCGTAGCCGCTGCTCATCACCATTCCCGCCACGCCCATGAACGACGCCGCGCTCAGGTATTCGCCTGAGATCGCGCTGGCGTTCCAGCCCACGCTCACGCTGCG
>JAYVOY010000361.1:0-5080 GCA_043757645.1 Verrucomicrobiota bacterium | reverse complement strand
ATGATATGCGTGGTGGAGACGGGGATGCCGAAGGTGGAGGCGGCGGCGATGACGGCGGCACCGGTGGTTTCCGCGGCGAAGCCGTGGACGGTTTGGAGCTTCACCATCTTGTGGCCGAGGGTTTTGATGATGCGCCAGCCGCCCGCGGCGGTGCCCGCGGCCATGACGAGGCCGCAGGTGACTTTGATCCACGTGGCTATTTCCAGGGATTGACCTTTGGCGGGTTCGGGAGTGTGCAGGAAGATTAGCCACGTGGGTAGGTGGTCGAAGGCTCCGGCTTTGGTGCCGGTGACTAAAGCCAGAGCTAAGATACCCATGGTTTTTTGGGCGTCGTTGGTGCCGTGCATGAAGCCCATGCCGGCGGAACTGATGAGTTGTAACTTGCCGAAGACATTATTCACGGCGCGGGGCCGCCAATTGCGCAGGAGGTAATAGAAGACACCCATGATGAAGAAGCCCACGACTAAGCCGAGGATGGGGGAGAGAAGCATGGGAACGATTACTTTCCAGAGTATTCCCTTGCCTTCCCACCAATGGCCGGAGGCGGCGGGGACGGACCAGATGATGACGTTCCAGTTGTTGTGCGCGGCGGCGACCGCACCGCCGCACAGGCCGCCGACGAGGGCGTGCGAGGAACTGGAGGGCAGGCCGAACCACCACGTGATGAGGTTCCAAATGATCGCGCCCAGCAGCGCGCAGATGAGGACTTGCGAGGTGACAACCTTGCCGTCCACGAGGCCCGACGAAATCGTCTTGGCGACGGCGGTGCCCCAGAGCGCGCCGAAGAGATTGGTGACGGCGGCCATCATCACGGCCTGGCGGGGCGTGAGGACTTTGGTGGAGACCACCGTGGCGATGGAGTTGGCGGTGTCGTGGAAACCGTTGATGTACTCGAACACCAGCGCCACGAGGATGACGGTGAGGATGAGCGTCATGCGGGGCGCGGGTCAGGAATTTTTCAGGACGATGTGGGAGACGACGTTGCCGGCGTCGCGGCAGCGGTCGATGACTTTCTCGATGAGTTCGTAGAGGTCGCGGACGATGATGACTTTGAGGGGGTCGTATTTGCCGCTGTAGAGGTCTTTCAGGAGCGTGAGCATCAGTTTGTCGGCCTCGCCCTCGACGTATTGGAGGCGGTCGTTGAGTTCCTTGGCGCGTTCGAGGTGCTGGAGGTCGCGGAGTTGGCGGACGAGGGCGACGACGGCCTCGGCGGCCTTGCCCATCATGTCGGCCTGCTTGGTGAAGTCGATGTCGTGGAGCAGCGCCATCGAGAGTTGGTAACGCTCGGCGAATTTCTCGACGGTCTTGGGGATTTTGTAGAGCGCGTTGGAGAGGCTCTCGATGTCCTCGCGTTCGAGGCAGGTGACGAAGGTTTTGACGAGTTCCTCGCTGATTTGCTCGGTGAGGCGTTTGTCCTTGCGCCGCGAGAACACGAAGTCGTCGAGCGTCGCGGGTTTGGGGGTCGTGTTGAGGAGGCGGACGAGGAGTTGAACGCTGGTGAGGGACTCTTCCGCGCTGGCTTCGAGGAGTTCGAAGAAGCGGTCGCCTTTGCCGAAAAGTTGTTGGAGTGAAAACATGCGGGTGGTTTTTCTACGGTTTGGGGAAAGAAATCACGGAGAATTTTTGGTGCCTCGATATTTTCGGCAGTGTCCTAATTTGGATTGCGAACCCCGTTTAACGGCTTTTCTTGGCGTCCGGAAAGATTCTGGCCCGGACGGTGATCTGAATCAGTCCGCTTGCGGTGAGCGACCGCTGGTTGGTGCCGTCGCGATGGCGGTTGGTTTTTGACTGCGACGGCGGGTGCTGGATTTGGCTGGCAACAGGGGCGCGGTGAGTTTTTCGTAGAGGGAGAATAGATGTTCCACGCGCTCGCGGTCTGATTTGAAGGGTTCGGGGCGGTAACATTTCTCCACGGAGCGATCCAGTTCCGCGTGGGCGCGCACCAGTTTGGGCGGCATGGAGAGGGGATCGTAAAGGTCGGCGAGCGAGTTCTTTCCGAGCGGGGGCAGATGCGGCTTGCGGGCATCCAACACGGCCTGCGCTTTGGCTTCCACGGCGGCGCGCTGTTTCTCCGTCGCGCTTTCCGGCCACGGATAATTGTTGTAAACCGAAGGCGCATAACTTAAGCGCGACTCGAGCCGTCCCGTTACCACACGCACCCAAGCCATGTGCAATCCCGACGTAAGCACACCAAAATGAAAAAGGTTTGCCCCTGCAATCATTTGAAGCTTGTTACTGGCGATGATAGTTGGCGGCAGAAAGGCAATGGGGATATAACGACGATTTTCTGATGAGACTTCTGGAACGGCGAGATACTTCTCCAGGGGCTGTCGGTCTTGTGTGAAAAGGGTTGGGCGGTCAGCAAACTCTCGAACGCTTTGAGTCGGGCTTTTTGAACGGCTTTCTCTGACGCCCCCAACACGCTCCATGATGAGCGGATGCTGTCTCAGTTCCGATGGCGATGCTTTTTTTAACCACAAACACCAACGATGTTCGCCATTGATCAATTCTTCTCCACCGAGATACATCCGCAGCCATTCTTTTGCAGTTGGGTCTTTGGCCAGGAGTTCTGATTTATCCTTTTCGGTAAGAATGAGAAATCCGCCGTCCGTTGGCTGGCTTCCTTTCTTCATTTGTGGAAAGCCATCACGCGGCTCTGTCCGAGACGGAAGTAAAAGGTTAGAACCAGCCACCAGAAATGGATTGATGTTCTGGCAAGTTGCGACGGTTGCCACTTCACCCCGCGAACTGGCATAGTCGTAAATGCGTTTGGTGGGTTTTCCGACGATTGAAAACCCAATGATGACAACATGCACATGAGCTTTCCCGCGTGCCTCGCTCACCCAGGGAAATGTTCTGTGGGCAAAATCAATTTGAACGCCGCGTTCAAATAATGCCGCCCAAAGCGTGCTAACTTGTTCGCCTTGAGTGATCGAATTCGTGGCAACGAAGCCAACACGAATTGATGTGTCACTGATGTATTCGGAGGCACAGCGAAACCAACAGGTCACGTAGTCGAGTCTGCCAAAGCGTCCTTTCACTCCCCAGACATTCGCCATGTCCTCTTGTTGCTCCGCATTTCGCCATTGGTGGCCGACGAACGGTGGATTGCCGAGCACGTAGCTGCATTGTTCTGGCGGCAGGATATCTTTCCAAGCTTTGCTCAGGGCGTTGGCGTGGACAATGTGCGGCGAAGCGCGGAGCGGCAACCGTTCAAACTGTTGGCCGAAAAGTGCGGCGGCCAGCGCGTTTAGCTGGTGGTCAATCAGCCACATGGCGACTTCCGCGATTCGCACCGGCCAGGCAGAGATTTCGATGCCGTAGAACTGGTCAACATCCACCTTGCACAAGTCGCGCACGTTCAGGGATTGCTGCTTTGTGCCGTGCAATTCGCGGATGACTTCCAGTTCAAGCTGGCGCAATTCGCGGTAGGCGATGACGAGGAAATTTCCACAACCGCAAGCGGGGTCGAGAAACTTCAAGTTGCGGAGCTTGGTTTGAAACGCTTCAAGGTTGGCGCGGCGGCGAGTCGAGCGATCCCGTTTCAATTGTTCCAACTCCGCGCGGTGTTCGTCGAGAAACAGGGAGCGGATGACTTTCATTATGTCCCGCTCGCTGGTGTAGTGCGCGCCTTGCTGGCGGCGGGCGAGGTCGTCAATCACGCCCTGAAAGAGCGAGCCGAAAACAGCGGGCGAGATTTTTGCCCAGTGGAATTCGCAGCATTCAATCAGGGCCGCGCGCATGGCTCCGGTGCAACGCGGGAAGCCAAGCCGATCCGCAAACAAGCCGCCGTTCACAAAGCGGAAACCGTAAAGTGGGTCGGTGTCTTCAAGGCGGTTTTCGGCCTTCTGATTATTCAGCCAGTCAAAGAGCGAGTTCAATTGTGCGCCGAGATCTGAACCGTCCTCGCGCGTTTGTTGGCGAATGAAATTGGTGAAGGATTCCGGCTCGAAAAGTCCGGTGTCTTCCGCGAACAGGCAAAACAGGATGCGAACCAGTAGGTGTTCAAGGTCGTGTCCGTCGAATCCACCCGCTTTCAAGGCGGCGTGAAAACCGCACATTCTGGCGTAGGCTTTTTCGTTGGCGGGGTCTTCGGGGTCAAGCCGCACGCGCGTCTGGCCCAGCATGAAGGCAAAGGCGCGGACATGGTTCGGAAAGTCTGCCAGCGCGAATTCCACGCGCGACATTGGCCGCCCGCCAAACAGCGGCAAGCCGCGCTGTTCCTCCGGTTCAAGGTCGTAAAGCACGAAGTTGGCGAAGTCGGAAACGAGGACGAAGCGCGGGACTTCATCGAACCGGCCTTCGCGCGTGAGGTCTTCAATGTATCCGAACGCCTGCGTTTCGGCCTGCGCCAGACTTGCGCCGCGGCTTTTGTGTTCGGCGATGAGCTTGCCACGCCAGAGCAGGTCAATGGCGTTGTTGTGGCCTTGCAGGTTGCGGACGTTCGTTTCAAACGCGGCGACCGATGCGCGGCGGATGCCGAATACGTCAAAAAACTCGTTGTAAAACGTCTGTTTGTCGGCTCGTTCCGATCTGGCATTAATCCAGTCGGGCTTGCGCGCGAATCGAATCGCGCGGTCTTTGACTTCATTCCAGGAGAGGTGAGGCATTGCGCCCTGCGAGAGTATGAAGCCTTTATTTCGGCGGCAAGCGCGGGAATTGGACTGTCGTGAAATGCCGCCAGCGACGAGCTTTGAATCCGTTGCTACCTGGCGCGCTTGGGCGGATTTGGTTCCGCCGGTTTCGCTGCGGTGAGACGATCCGCAGACATTTCAACTTAAAAACCGTTTTCCGGGTTTCAAATTAGGACACTTGCCGGCGCGGTAGTGGCATGGATTGTCGGGTGTTGCTTGTGGATGGGCTGTGTCGCTAACAATCCGCTCACGGACACAACAACACTTTCCCCAGCACCCGCCGGTCGCGGAGCGCGGCGTAGGCTTCGGCGAATTGCGCGAGGGGGAAGACGCGGTCGATGACGGGTTTGAGGCGGCCGTCGGCGGCCCATTCGAGCGTGGCGGAGGCGTCGGCGTGATTGCGTCCGTAGCTGCCGATGAGGCGCTGTTGCTTGACGAAGAAGGGC
>JAYVOY010000360.1:0-5081 GCA_043757645.1 Verrucomicrobiota bacterium | reverse complement strand
AAATGGCGGGCAAGGAAGCGCCGCTGGTTCGGTCCACCGATCGCCTGCCGCCGGGGCAGCGGCTCGTGACGAATTTCCCCGTGCTCGATCTCGGCGTGCAGCCGGAGGTCGCGCCGGAGAATTGGGAGCTGAAAATTCACGGCAAGGTCGAGAAACCCGTCACGCTCAACTGGCAGGAATTCACCGCGCTGCCGCAGTTCACGGACGTGAGTGATTTCCACTGCGTCACCACCTGGAGCAAATACGATGTGCGCTGGGGCGGCGTGGCGTTCTTCACGCTGGCCGAACTGGTGCGGCCCAAACCCGAGGCCACGCACGTTTTCTTCAAGAGCCACGACGGCTACTCCGTGAACAACCCGCTCGCGGTTTGTCTCGATGACGACGTGCTCATCGCGCATCAGCTCGACGGCCAGCCGCTCCCGTGCGAGCACGGCGGCCCCGCGCGCGTGATCCTTCCGAAACGCTACGCGTGGAAGGGCGCGAAATTTGTCCGTGAAATCATTTTCCTCGATCGCGACCTGCTCGGCTTCTGGGAATTACGCGGCTACTCGAACACGGCGGATCCGTGGAATGAGGAGCGGTTTTCATAGGCGCGCTCCCTTTGTCGGAGACGAGGTAACGAGACTCTAACTTTTTTCGCGAGAGAGACGTCACATCGCCTGCGATGCCGACTCACCAGGCGCGAGTAAATTCCCGCAGATTTAAGGCGACCACAGATTGTTTTTTTGAACCTACGGTTGTCTTGAATCCGTGGGAATTCCGTCCGGGTTCGGGCGGGGAGGTCAGAGTCTCGTGACCTCGACTCCTACAAGGTGGCGTGAGGGCGCTACTCTTTGATAGCTGCCACTGCGGCCGCTTGAAAACCGCGGCGCACGTCGGAGGCGTCGGCGTTCGGGAGCTTCGCGCGCTGGATGAGCAGGACGAAAATCATTTCCTTCTTCGGATCGATCCAGCCTTGCGTTGCATACGCGCCGCCGTGGCCGAACGTGCCCGGCGCGAGCATCGCGGTGACGCCCACGGGCTGCCGCACGACGTGCCAACCAAGGCCCATGCTCATGCCTTCGTTGAAGCCCGTTTTCAGCTCTCCGGATTGCGTGCTGGTCATCTGCTTCACCGCCGCCGCGCTGACGTAACGGCGGCCCTCGAGCGTGCCGCCGTTGAGGATCATTTGATAGAAGCGCGCCAAGTCCGGGGCCGTGGAATAAAGGCCGCCCGCGGGAATCGCCGTGCGCGCGCGCGAAGTCAGCGGGCCGCGCAAAAAGAACACCGGCGTCTCGACGAGGCCCTTGCCATCGGGCGATGGCGCGTAGGCTTTCGCGACGCGTTTGGCCTGCGCTTCGGTGGGCCAGAAGGTCGTGTCCTTCATGCCCAGCGGGACGAACAGACGCTGTTCGAGGAAGTCGGAGAATTTCTCGCCGGAGACCACTTCCACGATGCGCCCAAGCGTGTTGATGCCGGGATTGCAATATTGCCACTTGCTGCCCGGCTCGAATTGCAGCGGCTGCAGCGCGTAGGCCAGCGTGAGTTCGGCGAGGGTGAGATCGCGGCCGGTTTCGGGTGCGCTGTTGGCGAGGCCCGCGGTGTGCATCAGCAAATCGCGCACGGTGATTTTGCGCGCGGGGCGTTTGACGGTGACGCGGTCCTTCGTGCGCTCGTCGATCAGCCATTGGTCCTTGAACTCGGGCAGATATTTCTCCACCGGATCATCGACCGCGAGTTTGCCCGCGTCCTGCATCATCAAAACTGCGGTGGCGGTGATCGGCTTGGTCATCGAGGCGATCCAGAACAAATGGTCGGCGCGCATCGGCTCCTTTTTTTCGAGATCGGCGAAGCCCACGGCTTCGAGGCTCACGACCTCGCCCTTGCGCGCGACGAGCGTGACGGCACCGGCGACGATGTGGTCGGCGACGAAGCGCTGCATCGTCTCGGGAATGGCCTTGAGCTTCGCGGCATCAAGGCCGACGGACGCGGGATCAGCGGCGGCGAGGGGCGCGGTGAGCAGGATGAGGGCGAGGGCGGAGAAGGGGAGGTAATGGTGGAAACGGATTTTCATGGTGGGAAGGAAGTGTGGGTTATCGAAGCGGTGTGGGCTGATGGAACGCAGTTTGAAAAAATCGCGACGCGGGAAGAATTGGAGCGCCGAGCATCGCTCGGCTTGGACGGCTGCGGCGAGTTCGTGCGGAGCAATGCTCGGCGCTCCGGCTCCGGCTCGGGGAGCACGTATCGAGCGCGGCTATGTTTGGCGCGGCGGGCGGTGGCAAGGGGATGGGGCTTGGGAATGCTTGGAGCGCTTGTGGGTGAGAGTTGCTGTTCTCCCTCACCCTAACCCTCTCCCGCTGGGAGAGGGGAAATATGCGCGGCCCGCTCGCCAACCCAAGGCATCTCGATTTCCCGGTACGCGGCCGACGTGGCTCCCTCTCCCAGCGGGAGAGGGCTGGGGTGAGGGAGAGCGGCCACAAATAATCCAACACACAAACCATAACCATAACCAGCGACGCACCGCGCCCATTATTCCGCCGGTTTCGTGAGTGTCAGTTCGGCTTTGTGCTCGCCGAAGAACACGCAGGTGAGGACGCCGGATTCCTCACCCGTTTTGCGGCCCTTGACCAGCACCGGGGTGGTGTCGGAGGAACCGGATTTTTCGAGAGGCACACTGAGGATCGGCTCGGGGCCTTTGCCGAACACGAGCAGTTCGAGCACGTCCTTCGCGTTGCGGCGCGCGGCGAGGACGAAGATTTGCGCGTCGGCGGTGGTGTCGCCGTTGGCCACCTTCACCGAGCGAAAATTGCTGTTGCCGAGGGCCGTGCCGTCCTTGGCGGGCGACACGTTGCGCAACCAGAGATGCCCGAGCGGCACGGCGGTCTTGCCGACTTCGCCGAGCTTGGCGGCGGTCACGCGTTTGTCCGGCACGACGAGCGCGCCGACCTCACCGGCGCGAATCGCCGAGGGATGCTCGAGGTCGAGTTCGCACACGGGCGCGATGCCGGTGACGCCCCCGAGGGATTTGGCGAGGATTTGCGCGTATTTCTGCGCGTCGGCGGCCGGGACACTTTCTTGGGCGAGCAACGGCGCGGTGGCGAGGAGCAGGGTGAGACTGAGTTGGGCGAGAGTTTTCATGTTGAATGGTTCGGGAATAATTGAGCACGAATTTGTCGGGAAACCGGGGAGGCGGCGCAATCTAATTCGCGGCGGCGGAGAATCTGAGGTGGAAAAAAGTTTCCAATATTTCCAGCAAACAATTGCACGACCACCCGACGGTAATTTAGTTTCTGCCACCGATACGCGCGTTCAATTTGCTGAGATGAAGACAAAACCTGCCTTAGAAAAGGCGATTCCACTTTACCGCCAAAAGCTGCCTCGGCGGAAATCAGTCCTTCAATGCCGTTCGGACGATTCCAGTGATTCTATGTTGCTGCGTGAGCAGGCGACGGAGTACGGCCGACGGTCTCTCCGCTGCGTTGAATTATTCGCGGGGGCGGGGGGGCTGGCAATCGCGGCTTCAAAGGCGGGCTTCGAACACGATGCCGTGCTCGAATACAATCACGACGCATGTGAAACTATCCGGGCCAATCAGCGGCGCGGTTATGAATTGGTCCGGCACTGGCCGCTCATCGAAGGCGATGTTCACCATCAGGATTTTCAGACTTGGAATGGACGAGTGGATTTGGTTTCGGGCGGGCCACCATGCCAGCCGTTTTCGATTGGGGGAAAGCACGGCGCAATGGGAGATCGGCGCAACCTTTTCCCGGAAGCCGTGCGAGCAGCGCGAGAGATTCAGCCGCGTGCTTTTGTCTTTGAGAATGTCAAAGGGCTGTTGCGGGAGTCTTTCGCGAAATACTTCGGCTATATCGTGCTGCAACTCACGTATCCCGAGGTGACGGTGCGAGCGGGCGAAGATTGGACGGAACATCTGGAGCGCATTTAGCTAACGCACGCTTAACAAGAGGTTTTATGGAAAAGGCGGGCGCGTTCCAAGTCGGGGAAACCTACACGCACGAGGAGGTTTATCGAGGGCTGGAGGTGGGCAATGCCGGAGGGATTCGCCCCTGCATCGGCAACGACGGCAAAGTTCGTCGCCTTGTCGTGATGACCTCCGAACCCTCGGCGCGCATTGCCCGCGAGAACCCCTATCACGACAGGGTTGAAGGCGACATCCTCGTCTATACCGCCGCCGGTCGGGAGGGAAAGCAGGCCTTTTCCGGCATCAATCGCCGCCTCCTCGACCAGCGCGACACGCCATTTCCGATCTATGGTTTCACAAACACGGGCAATCGCAGAGACGCCAAGCTTGGTACCCGCCGCTGGCGGTTTCTCGGCCTGCTGCAAGTTCTTCGGCACTTTTCCGAAATTCAAATAGACGCACGCTCGGATAGCAGGCAGGTGCTCGTCTTTGAATTGTTCATTCATAGAGAACCGGTGCAAGTGCCGACAGAGCAAGATTACGAAATCTTCGCTCAAGTCTGTCGCGAGCGCAGCGCGCTCGGTAGCGGCGATGAAGGCGAGCGCGATGTTGTCGTGACTGCTTCGGCACACGCGAAACTCGCCGCCCCGCTCGACGGTCACATTGCGGAGAGCATTCGGCGCTCATTACTCGCTGTTACTCCAGAGCGTTTCGAGCACGTCGTCAAAGATGCGCTTGTCGCCTCTGGCTTCGAGCGAGTGGCCGTCACCTGTTTTACCGGCGATGGCGGAGTGGACGTAAATGCCTATGCTGGCCCGACGCTTTGGCCTTATCGGGATGCCCTACTCCAAGTGCAAGCAAAACGCTGGCTCCACACCGTAGGCCGTCGCGAAGTCGCGGAATTGCGCGGCAGCTTGCAACCGCACGCGCAGGGCGCTGTGGTCACGACCTCCTTCTTCACCAAAGCTGCGATTGCAGAAGCATCGGAAGCGAGCAAGAAGCCAATTGTCCTGATAAACGGGTTGGAGTTTGCGGCTGTTCTCTCGCGGCTCGGACAAGCTGGCATCGGCGGTGGCTAAGTGGCTAACCTGAACATTTCATAGGCGACTGGAAGGCAGGATTTTTTGGCGCAAAATTTCCGGGATCGATCCTCCAGGGAGTCGGAAGGGCTGGCCAAGGT
>JAYVOY010000359.1:0-5083 GCA_043757645.1 Verrucomicrobiota bacterium | reverse complement strand
TTGCGTAAAAATCTCACTGCAAGGTGACTCCAAGGTTTGGGCGCCACTAGCCGCGCGGAACCGCCCACGCCGTGAGCCGCCGAGACGGCGGCGTTCCGCCGACTGCATCGTTCCGGCTAAGGGATTGCGCGTTCGCTGCGTCATTCAAGAAATTGCCGCCGACTGAGCCAATCGGTTGCACCGCGAATTTGTACCGCGTCGGCAAAGCGCGGCGGCGACGGCGCTTTCGAGCGCGCGGGGAAGCCGTTAAAACGGCTCCACCCTTCACGCGCAACCCCACCCGGTTGCAACCGGGCGCTGCGGCGAGGAAATAAAACTTCGCGCGCTGGAACTTGCGCTGGCGGCCCTCCCGATTTCGCGGTTGTGACTTCGCGGACGGTGGCGGAACTTCTTTCTCGATTCACGACACGGTCCCGCGACCCGCGGATGAATTTGTCGCGTCGCGCGCCGCGTCCAGATTGGGCAACCTATTTTTATGCGAATTCCTTTGGCAATTTTCTCCGGCCTGTGCGCCGTGATTCTCGCGGGTGGCGCGATGCGCGCGGGCGCGGCGACCTCGAAGAAGGTGGATTTCAATCACGACGTGCGGCCGATTTTGTCCGACAACTGTTTCGCGTGCCACGGTCCCGATGAGAAGAAGCGCAAGGCCAAGCTGCGGCTCGACACGCCCGAGGGGGCGACCGCCGATCTGGGAAAAAATGTGCGCGCCATCGTGCCGGGAAAAATCGCCGAGAGCGCGTTGTGGAAACGCATCAACGCGACGGATCCCGACGACGTGATGCCGCCGCCGGAGACGCACAAAAAACTCACCGCGCGCCAGATCGCCGTGCTCAAGCAGTGGATCGAAGAAGGTGGGAATTACCAAAGCCACTGGGCCTTCGAGGTGCCGAAGCGGCCTGCGGTTCCGACCATTGCCGACGCCGCGGGCGCGCGGGTGCGCACGCCGGTCGATGCGTTCATCCTGGCCAAGCAGGCCGCGCGCGGACTCACGTTGTCGCCCGAGGCGGACAAGGAGGTTTTGATTCGCCGCGTGACGTTCGATCTCACCGGCCTGCCGCCGACGCTCGCGGAGGTCGAGGCGTTTCTCGCGGACAAGGATGCGAGCGCCTACGAGCGCGTCGTGACGCGGCTGCTGGAATCGCCGCGCTACGGCGAACACATGGCGCGCTACTGGCTCGACGCCGCGCGCTACGGCGACACGCACGGGCTGCATCTCGACAACGAGCGCTCGATGTGGCCCTACCGCGATTGGGTGGTGAATGCGTTCAATCGCAATCTGCCGTTCGATCAATTCACGGTGGAACAACTCGCCGGAGATTTGCTGTCGAAGCCGACGCAGGAGCAGTTGGTCGCGTCGGGCTTTAATCGCTGCAACGTCACGACGGGCGAGGGCGGTTCGATCAACGAGGAGCTGCTCTTCCGCTACGCCGTGGATCGCACCGAGACGACGGCGGCAGTCTGGATGGGACTCACGGCGGGCTGCGCGGTGTGTCACGACCACAAGTTTGACCCCATTTCCACGAGGGAGTTTTACTCGCTGTATTCGTTCTTCAATTCCGCCGCCGATCCCGCGATGGACGGCAACGCGCTCACGACGCCGCCGATTCTGAAACTCGCGACCGCCGAGCAGCAAAAGAAGCTCGACGAGCTCGACGCGAAAACCAACGCGATCGACAAACAGTTGCGCGAAATCGCGGCGAAGCTCGACTACACCGACCCCGCGACGCTCACGCCGCCGCCCGCGCCGAAGCGCACGGAAACCGTGTGGCTCGACGACGAATTTCCCGCGGGCGCGAAGATCACCGCGAGTCCCGGCGAGCCGACGAAATGGGTGACGGCGGCGGACAAGGGCGGGCGCGTCTTCAGCGGCAAGCGCGCGTTGAAACGCTCGGAGCTGATGATCGGTCAGGATTTCTTCGAGGGCGGTCCGGCGATCACCGTGCCCGCGGGCGCGAAGATTTTCGCCCACGTTTTTCTGGAGACCAACGACGTGCCTTCGGCGGTGATGCTGCAATTTCACGTCGGCGGCCAATGGTCGCATCGCGCGGTGTGGGGCGATCAGGACGCGATTGACTGGGGCAAAAAAGGCACGAACGAACGCAAGTCGATGGGCGCGCTGCCGAAGGCGGGCGAGTGGGTGAAGCTCGAATTCTCCGCGGAGAGTCTCGGCCTGAAGGCGGGCACAAAAATTGGCGGCGTCGCCTTCACGCAATTCGGCGGCACGATGTTCTGGGACAAGGTCGGCATCGCCGCAGAGACGAATCCCGTCACCGATCCCACGCAATCGCTCGCCGCGTGGGAGAAGGAAAACCAAGGCTCGAACAAACAGGAATTCCCCGCGGAGATTCGCAACCTTTTCCGCTCGGTGAAACCCGCCGACCGCAAACCGGAGCAGAACAAAAAATTGCGCGAGTATTATTTGGAAAATGTCTGCGCCACCACGCGCCCGGCGTTCGATGCGTTGCGCCAGGAGTTGGCCCCGCTGAAGGCCGAGCGCGACGCGCTGGACAAGGCGATTCCCGCGACGTTCATCTATCGCGACATCGAGAAGCCGCGCGAGTCGTTCGTGATGATTCGCGGCCAATACAACAAGCCCGGCGAGCGCGTGTATCCGGGCACGCCCGCGATTTTTCCGCCGTTGCCCAAGGGTGATGCCACCAACCGCCTCGCCCTCGCGCGCTGGCTCGTGGACCCGCGGCATCCGCTCACTGCGCGCGTGGCGGTGAACCGTTTCTGGCAGCAATTCTTCGGCGTCGGCATTGTGAAAACGGCGAATGATTTCGGCGCGCAGGGCGAACCGCCGACGCATCCCGAGCTGCTCGACTGGCTCGCGACGACCTTCCAGCAGGATGGCTGGGACGTGCGCAAACTCGTGCGGTTGTTCGTGCTGTCCTCGACGTATCGCCAAAGCTCGCAGGTCACGCCCGCCGCACTGGCGGCCGATGCCGAGAACCGCTGGCTCGCGCGCGCGCCGCGCTTCCGGCTCGACGCGGAGGCGATTCGCGACAACGCGCTGTTTGTCAGCGGCCTGATGAATCACACCATCGGCGGCAAAGGCGTGCGCCCGTATCAGCCGGAAAACATTTGGGAACCGGTCGCCTACAGCGGCAGCAACACGCGCGTTTACAAACAGGATGCCGGCGACGCGCTGTATCGCCGCAGCCTCTACACCTTCTGGAAACGCACCGCGCCGCCGCCGAACATGACGACCTTCGACGCCCCCAGCCGCGAGTCCTACTGCGTGCGCCGCGAGCGCAGCAACACGCCGTTGCAGGCGCTCGTGTTGATGAATGACATCCAGCATTTCGAGGCCGCGCGCGTCTTCGCCCAACGCCTGTTGAAAGAGGGCGGCGCCACGCCCGCCGAGCGGCTCGCGTGGGGCTTCCGCACCGCGACCGCGCGCCCGCCCAGCGCCGCCGAACAAGGCATTCTCAACGACTCGCTCGCCGCGCAGCTCGCGCGTTTCAAGGCCGACCCCGCGGGCGCGAAGCTCGCCATCGCCGTCGGCGAATCGAAACCCCCGGCGGATTTGAATCCCTCCGAACTCGCCGCTTACACCATGGCCGCGAGCCTCATCCTGAACCTCGACGAAGTGCTCGCGAAAAACTGAGCCGTCGCGCACGCACGACCGTTTCACACCGCTGTTTCACGCCCGTCATTTCACCGCCATGAATCCGATTCAAGAATCTCTGTTGCTCCAAACGCGACGCCAATTTTTCGCGGGCGCGGGCCTCAGCGCGGGCGCGATTGCCCTCGCGTCGCTCGGTCTGCCGGGCCGCGCTTCCGCCGCGGGCGCGCCCGTCATTCAACGCGTTCACCCGCCGTTGCCCGGCTTTCCGCACTTCGCCCCAAAGGCCAAGCGCTTGATTTATTTGCACCTCAACGGCGGGCCGTCGCAGCTCGATATGTTCGATTACAAGCCGAAGCTGGCCGAACATTTCGACAAGGAACTGCCCGAGTCCGTGCGCCGCGGGCAACGCATCACGACGATGACGAGCGGGCAGGCGCGGCTGCCGGTCGCGCCGTCGATGTTCAAGTTCAGCCAGGCCGGCAAATGCGGAATGTGGTTGAGCGAACTGGTGCCGCACACCGCGGGCGTCGCCGACGAAATCGCGCTGATCAAGACCGTCCACACCGAGGCGATCAATCACGACCCCGCCTGCACCGTCGTGATGACCGGCAGCGAAATCCCCGGCAAACCGAGCCTCGGCTCGTGGCTCAGTTACGGACTCGGCAGCGAGAACAACGACCTCCCGTCGTTCGTGGTGCTCACGCCCGTGTGGTCCTCGAAGTCCGCCGCGCAGGCGCTCTTCACGCGCATGTGGAGTGCGGGCTTCATTCCCACGCACCACGCCGGCGTCGCGTTGCGCGCGCAGGGCGACCCGGTGCTCTACATCAAGGACCCGCCGGGAGTGGGCCGCGATTCGCGGCGCGCGATGCTCGATGGCTTGGTGCGGATGAATGAATTGAACTTCCAGCGCCTCGGCGATCCCGAGACGCACACCCGCATCGCCCAATACGAAATGGCCTTTCGCATGCAGTCCAGCGTGCCGGAACTCACCGACATCTCGAAGGAATCAAAAGCCACGCTCGAAATGTACGGCCCCGACGTGACCAAGCCCGGCACCTTCGCCGCGAGCTGTCTGCTCGCGCGCCGCCTGATCGAGCGCGACGTGCGCGTCGTGCAACTCCTCCACCGTGGCTGGGATCAACACGGCAACCTGCCCAAAGACATCCGCGCCCAATCGGGCGACGTCGATCAGCCCGCCGCCGCGCTCATCCGCGATCTCAAGCAACGCGGTTTGCTCGAGGACACGCTCGTCGTGTGTGGCGGTGAGTTTGGGCGAACCGTTTATTCCCAGGGCACACTCACCCGCGACAACTACGGACGCGACCATCACCCGCGCAACTTCTGCATGTGGGTCGCCGGCGGCGGCATCAAGGGCGGCATCACCTACGGCGAAACCGATGACTTCTCCTACAACGTCGTCGAAAACCCCGTCCACCTCCGCGACCTCAACGCGACCATCCTCCACTGCCTGGGCATCGACCACCGCCGCCTCACCTACCGCGCCGCCGGCCT
>JAYVOY010000358.1:0-5092 GCA_043757645.1 Verrucomicrobiota bacterium | reverse complement strand
GGGCTGAATTTGTTCTCGAAGCCCGTGTCCGCCGCGACGAGATGCACGGTGTAGGTCGCCTCGACTTTCACGGGCACCGTCGCGCCGAGCACCTGCGGCGCAATCTCGGTCAACTGAATGCGGTTGGTCGCGCCCGGCTCCACGAGGCGCAACTCGCCCTGCTTGATCGGCTGGTTCACGTCGAGGCGCAACTCCACCTCCGTGCCCTCGAGCGCCTTCAAATCGCCGGACTCCTCACTCACCGTCGCGGGCGGCAGCTTCGTGTAATCGGGAAACTGAAACTTCTTCCGAAACTGCGTGACGTGCGGACGCGATTGCGAACGCACCGTGAGCATCCGCGTGATGCCGTCGCCGGCGCGGATGCGGTATTGCAGCGACGCCGCGCCCACGGGAATCGAAGCGGTGAATTGACCCGCGCCGCCGGCGCTCATCTGCACGCGGTCGCTGCGGCCGCCGAGCGGTTGAATTTCGATCCAGACTTTTTCCGGATCGGGGCCGGTGATCTTGACGATGACCGGCAAATTATCGCCGAGCGGCGCGAGCACTTCGGGGGGATTTGGCTCGACGATTTCGATCTTCGTGCGCGAGACGCGGTCGAGGTTGGCCAGCGGCGCGAGCGCGCGCGCGAAGAGTTGCCGCCCATCGCCCCAGCCCGACAACAGGCCGCAGCACAACACGACCGTCGCCGCGACGCGCAGCCAGATCGCGATGAGTTTGGGCGGGAGCAATTTCTCGACGCGCAAATCCACGAGCTGCTCGACGACGCCCGTCTGCACGAGTTTGCGAAACTCCGGCGAATCCCAGGCGGCCGTTGCGCCCGGTTCGCTCAACTCAACCGCCGCGAGCAATTTCTCGCGCAATTCGGGACACTCCTTCTCGATGCGCCGCGCGAGGAAGCGTTGATCCGGCCGGCGCAACAATGGCTTCACGCAAAACACGCCGACCACCGCGAGCGTGCCCACATAAACCAAACCCGTCAGCGCCCAGCGCGCCGGCTCGGGCAGGATGAACATCCAATCCATCGTCGCCGCCAGCAGCAGCGCGCCGAGGAAGGTGATGACCGCGCAGCACGCGCCCCGCAGCAGCATCAGGCGCTGCCAGCGGCCACCGAATTGCGCGAGCTTCGCGCGGATCACCGGATCAAGAGTTTCAGGCATGGAATCGTGCGTTGGCCGGAGCGTTGCCGCGCGCCGGAGTGAACGGGTTTAGCTGCGCGGGAAGCTAACAGTGGACCGGAGGGCCACCAAGGAGTTTCACGGGTGGGGGAAGTGGCGGCGGGCGCGGCGGGAAGTGGCCGGTGCGGCGCTGGGGCGCGGCGACGCGCGAACGAGCCGAGCGCCCGGGAATTCCCGCGACGCCACTGCGTGCGGACGCCACTGCGGCCGGGGACGGTCGCACTCCGTGCGTCCGGGAGGAGCACCAAAAAAATATTTTAAATGAGCCGTTGACATCCCCGGCAGCTTGCCCCACTTTCTCGCTCGGTTTTAGAAGTTCGCTTTTGGGCACATCTGAAAATTGTTCTTTGAGTGCCCGTTTAATTTCGGTGGCGATGGGTACAGTCGTCATCGGGAATCCCCTAAGACCCACGTTGTACTATTCTGAAAATTCCCCGGGCTTGGTGATCATCCCCTGAACGCCAAGCCCGGTTTTTTTCCCCTTGGCGCAACCAAGGTCAAAACGGCGGGTTTCGCAGCGATTCGTTTCCGCAACCTGCGCGACAAAATCACCCTTGGCTCCGCCCGTGGTGATTCAATTGGCAGGGGCTTGGAAGGCCACAATCCGACTCGGAACCACTTTTATGACACCTAAATTATTCGCCGACCTCGGCATCTCGACCGAAGTCCAGAAGGCCATCGTCAAACTCGGCTTCGAGCAAGCCTCCCCCATCCAGGCCGAGGCCATCCCCGTCCTCATGGCTGGCAAGGATGTCGTCGGCCAGTCGCAAACCGGCTCCGGCAAAACCGCCGCGTTCGCCATCCCCGCCATCGAAAAAACTGATCCCGCCAACCGCGCCATTCAGATTCTCATCCTCTGCCCGACGCGCGAACTCGCCGTGCAAGTCTCCGAGGAAGTCCACAAACTCGCCTTCTTCAAACGCGGCATCCACGCCCTGCCCATCTACGGCGGCCAATCCTACGAACGCCAATACTTCGGCCTCAAACAAGGCGCGCAAATCGTCATCGGCACGCCCGGCCGCCTCATGGATCACATGAGGCGCGGCACCATCCGCCTCGACCAGGTGAAGATGGCCATCCTCGACGAGGCCGATGTCATGCTCGACATGGGCTTTCGCGACGACATCGAATTCATTCTTCAGGCGATTCCCCCCACGCGCCAGACGGTGTTCTTCTCGGCCACGATGCCGCGCGCCATTCGCGACCTCATCGCGAAATATTCGCGCGAACCGCAAAGCGTCAGCATTGAGCAGAAAGCCATGACGGTTCCCACCGTCGATCAGGTTTATTACGAGGTGGACCGCCGTTTCAAAATCGAACTCCTCACCCGCCTCATCGACATCCACGACCTCAAGCTCGGCATCATCTTCTGCAACACCAAGGCGATGGTCGATGAACTCGTCGATCACCTCAACGCGCAGGGCTACTCCGCCGACCGTCTCCACGGCGACATGAACCAGGCCATGCGCGACCGCGTGATGAACAAATTCCGCAAATCCGGTTTGGAATTTCTCGTCGCCACCGACGTCGCCGCCCGCGGCATCGACGTCGATGATATCGAAGTCGTCTTCAACTACGACCTCCCCTACGATGTGCAAGACTACGTCCACCGCATCGGCCGCACCGGCCGCGCCGGCCGCTCGGGCAAAGCCATCAGCTTCGTCGCGGGCCGCGAAGTCTTTCAGATTTACAACATCGAGCGTTTCGCCCGGGTCAAAATCAAACGCGGCAAAGTCCCCACCCCCGGCGAAGTCGAGGAAGCCCGCAACAATGTCTTCCTCGAAAAACTCCGCCTCACCCTCCAAGCCGGCGAATTCAAGAAACAAGACCACTTGATCGAACGCCTCCTCGAAGAAGGCTTCACCTCCACCGACATCGCCTCCGCGCTGCTCCACCATTTGCAAGCCAGCGACGCCCCCGCTCCCAGTCGCGCCGCGGCGGACGAACTCGCCCAACGCCCGCCCCTCCGCGACGTCCGCAGCGACCGCCGCGACCACAACGATCGCGCCGAACGCGCCCAACAACGCGACGATCGCGGCGGTCGTTTCCAAAGTCCCGACTCCGCTCGCGGCTTCGAGGATCGCCGTCCCGATATGCGCCCCGACACCCGCGCCGAACGCCCGCAACCCCTGCGCGTCACCGCGCCGCCCGCGCGCCCGGCCGCCAGCGTCCGTCCGGTACTGCCGAGGACTTCGCCGGTTGCTCCGGCAACCTTTGCCAAAACGCCCGCCCCTCCCGCCGCGCCGGCACCCGCCGCCGCGCCCGTCGCACCGCAACCTGCCAAGTCCGCCGCCGAACCGGAGCACCGAGCACCCGCTCGGCGCGAACCCGCTGCGACCAGCCACGCCGAGCCGGTGCTCGGCGCTCCGTCACCCTCCCCTGCCCCACCGCGCGATTTGCAAATCGCGGAACCCGCGCCCGCCGCCACGCAACTCTCGACGGCAAATCTTTCATCGCCACCGCCCCCCGCCCCCATTCGTCCCCCACGCAACTTCGCGCCGAAACGCGCCGAAGAATTCCGCCCCGGTGCCCCGCGCAAACCCGCCAGCCGCAGCACGCCGCCCGAACAAACCCGCCTCTTCGTCAACGTCGGTGAGGAAATGGGCGTCCTCCCCGGCGACGTCGTCGGCGCGATCCTCGGCGAAACCGGCCTCCCCGCCAATGTCGTCGGCGTCGTGGACATCCGCGCCCGCCACCTCTTCGTGGATGTCGCCGCCGAACACGCCAACAGCATCATCGCCAAACTCAACCGCGCCCAAATCAAGGGCAACCGCGTCAAAGTCAAACCAGCCTGACCCGGAGCGCGGCTACTCCGCACCCGCAGCGGAGCGCCGAGCACCCGCTCGGCGCGAACCATTGCAATGAGGTGGGGCGCCTCTGTCCCCAGCGCGCCGGTGGGATGTTCGCGCGGTCCGGCGGCGCGCATGGAGTGCCGCGCCCCACCCACCGCAGCGCTGGTAGGGCCGTCGCTGTGCGCGGCCTCGTTCCCTGTTCTAACGTCTGGGTTTCCCTTCCCAAGGCTTGCGGACCCATTCGTGTCGTCCGCACGCGTCGGCTTCACCCTTGCGACGGCGGTCCGAGCCATTTCGGCTCCGGGGGAGTCGTCTGCGGCGGCAGACTTGGTGATTTCGCCGGCATTCCTGCCGTCTGCGGCGTTCGGGGAGGCATCTTCGGCGGTCAGGAAGCCATCTGCGGCGCGATTCTTGGGGGTTTCGGCGGCAAACTGGGTGTCTTCGGCGGTATTCCTGCCATCTGCGGCAGTCAGTAAAGCGTCTTCGCCGGTCAGCTTGGTATCTTCGGCAGCCGAAGACCGCTCCCTTACCGCAGAAAAGGCCGCGCCAGCCGCCAACCACCCCTTCCCCACCGCAGAAACCCCCTCTTTGCCAATCTCTGACCGTCCCCAGCCAACTGCGGTCGCTTAGAACCTGTTTGAAAACTCAATTCTGGGTGGCACCGGCACCTGGCCTGTGCCGGCGGGCTACTGACTTTCCAAACCCGCTCTGAGCTGGAACTATTCTTCAGCCACGGATGAAACCCGGATGGAACACAGACAGAGGAATCCGTTCGTTCGGTTCTTCGCTGTCGGGACCACTCACCGAAGAGTGTGCCCGCCTGGGAACCAAAGCTCGGGACCCACGTCCCGGCCATCGGGGTTCCATCCGTGTTTCATCCGTGGCTCAATTGCAGGGTTCCGGTTCAGAGCCGCGTGCCTGCGCGTCAAACTTCGCCCATCGAAAAAAAATAACTCGCGCAGAGGCGCAGAGAGCGCGGAGGCGGGCCAGAGTGTTAATAATTTCTCACCACTTCCTCTCTGCGCCCTCTGCGCCTCTGCGCGCGCCTTTTCCGCTTCGTCCAGTCAAACGCCCCGCCTCCTCTTTGTGGGAGTCGAGGTCACGAGACGCTAACTTTTCCCCGCT
>JAYVOY010000357.1:0-5100 GCA_043757645.1 Verrucomicrobiota bacterium | reverse complement strand
TTGCGTGCTTTGCGGCCATGCCACTTTGGAGTTTTGGTTCATCGTGATTTCCCCCGTTGCAGCGCGTGCGCCAGCGCCAGGTCCAGGTGCGGACGTTTGAATTGAAACGCCGTCTCGAGCAACCGCGCCGGTTTCACCCGCACGCTTGCCAGCAGCAGCTCGCGCCCCATCTGCCCGAAAAACAATCGCACCGCCCAGCGCGGAAACGGCAGCAGTGTGGGCCGCCGCAGCACCTTCCCGAGCGCCTTCGTGAACTCGCGGTTCGTCGCCGGCTCCAGCGACACCACGTTCACCGGCCCCGCCAGCGACTCCGTTTCAAGCGCGTGAAAAATCGCGTTCACCGCGTCATCCATCGCCACCCAACTCCAATACTGCTCGCCGCCCCCCACCACCCCCCCCAATCCGAATCGAAACCCCGGCAACATCCGCGCCAACGCGCCGCCCGCCGCGCTCAACACCATTCCGAACCGCGCGAACACCGTGCGAATCCCGCGCGCCTTCGCCGCCGCCGCCGCGTTCTCCCAATCGCAACACACCAACGGCAGAAACCCCACGCCCGGCCCGCTCTGCTCCGTCAATTCCTCCGCGCCGCGATCCCCGTAATATCCAATCGCCGACGCCGACACGAACACGCGCGGCGGCTCCCCCATCTCCGCGAGCACCGACGCCAGCACGCGCGTCGCGCACACGCGGCTCTCCAGGATTTGCGCCTTCTTCTCCGGCGCCCAGCGCTCCGCGATATTTTCCCCGGACAGATTCACCACCGCGTCAAAACCCCGCATCGCCCCGCGCGTCAAAACCTGCCGCGCCGGATCCCATCCAATCGTGTCCGTGCCCGCCTGCCCCGGCGCCCGCACCAACCGCACCACCTCATGCCCCAACCTCGTCGCCTGCGCGACGAACGCCGTCCCGATCAAGCCACTCGCACCCGCAATCAAAATTCGCATCGCATCCGGAAAACATCGCCAGCCATTCCGCGCGAGCCTAGCCCCCGCCCCCCGTTCAACGCAATCGCCGCCGCCACCCCGGCGGCGCGAAAAAGTACGGAGTCCCGGCTTCCGCGGGTCGGCTGTCCGCCGTGACGAAAGCGCTGAGCCGTAACGATGCCGTGGGACCGCCGCCGTCTCGGCGGCTCACAGCGTCCAAACGGGGCGGAAGCGCGCCTTTTCCACAGCCCAAAATGGTCACGGAATGGGGAACAAAAACTGGCGTGGGAATGGACCTCGCGGACTTCCCGCGCCGGGCGCCGCCGAGACGGCGGCGCTCCGCCCATTGCACAGTTGGAGCTTTAGGCGCGGCCTGTTCATCGTTGCGGAGAGGTTGCAAATTCGCACGCGTCCGGCGAGCGCGGATGCCCCTGCCGCCTAAAGGCGGGACTCCGTACTTTTTAAATCCCGCTCGCCGCGCGCGCGCGCTTCCGACACACTCCCGCACGCTCATGAGCAACGCCGCAGCGCTCGCCCCCGCGCCCCACCTCGAGTGGGTCCCCGCCGTTTTTTTCAACGCCCGCCGGAGCGCTCGCGCCCCTCGCCCCGCGTGAACGCCGCCCAGACCATCCTCGAGCCGCAGTCGCCGGGCGCGTCCGCCGCCGCGCCGACGATCCTCGAATCCACACCTGCGCTCACCGGATTGCCGCGCCCGCTCACCGCGCGCGAGCAGCTTGCGGCGGACGTTGCCACCTTGGTTCTCACGCCGGGCGCGACGTTCGGCGAGTGGCTTTTGTCGCGCCCGTTGCACGTCACGTCGGCCGAGGCGGATTTGTGGATGCTCACCCATGCGCGCACGCGGGAGCCCGCCGTGCTCAAACTTTTCCGCTACGGCATCCGGCCCAAGGCGGACATTCAAACGGCGGTGCGGCGGCTCAAGCATTCTTCCGTGGTCACGGTGTTTGCCACGGGCGAGGTGGATGGCCGGGTTTACGAAATTCAGGAATTCATCCGGCACGGTTCGCTCGCGCAATTTTTCCCCGCCGGTCCCGCGCCGCTGGATGCCTTGCGCGCCGTGCTCGCGGAACTCACCGAGGCGCTCGCGGATGTCCACGCCGCGGACATCATCCATCGCGACCTCAAGCCCGCGAACATTCTCGTGCGCTCGCGCGAACCGCTGGATCTCGTGCTCGCCGATTTCGGAATCTCCAGCCTCTCCGACCTCTCGCTCCACCTGAGCAACGCCAACCGCACCGCGGCCTACGCCGCGCCCGAGGCGATGACCGGCGTCGTCGCGCGCGGCAGCGATTGGTGGAGCGTCGGCGTGATGCTGCTCGAAATGCTCACCGGCCAGCATCCCTTCGCGGGCCTCGATGAACGCACGGTGAATTTCGTCCTCGTCACGCGCGGCATCGAAGTGCCCGCGGAGCTGCCCGCCGATTGGTCGCAACTCATCCGCGGCCTCCTCACGCGCGATCACTCGAAACGCTGGGGCCACGCGCAGGTCGCGGCCTGGCTCGCCGGCGCACGCGACCTCCCGCTGCACTACGGCCTCGAACCCGGCGGCGACGGCGCGTTCCGCCCCGAGCCGTACAAATTCGGCGCGCGCGAATATTCCAATCCCCGCCAGCTCGCGCTCGCCCTCGTCGATAACTGGGATGACGCCGTGCGCCGACTCCTCCGCGGCTCGCTCACCGAGTGGGCGAGCCAATCCCTGCGCGACGCGAATCTCACGCGCCACCTCGAAGCCCTCACCGCCGACCGCCGGCTCGACTCCGATCAAAAACTCGCCGCCGCGCTGCTCGCGCTCGATCCCGAGCTTCCGCTCGTCCTGCGCGGCGCGGTCGTCACGCCCGAGTGGCTCGCCGCCCACGCGACGATCCAGCGCAAGCCCGTTCCCGCCAGCGCGCACGCCGAGATGAACGAAAGCGGCGCCGACGATCTCGAACCCATTCGCCGCGCGATTGAAATCATCCGCGCCGATCAACACGCCAGCCCGATGCAGCTCCAGCGCCGCCTCGGTGTGTCGCACGATGCCGCGCTGCGAATGCTCGACGAACTCGGCAACCGCCACCTCATCGGGCCGCGCACCAGCGTCGCCGCGCGCGAAGTGCTCGTCGGCCCCGACGAGGGGCTGGCGGTTTCCGTCGGCGTGCTGGAAAGCTCGCTGCCGAAATGGCTCGAGGAATTGCGCGGGGAACACTGGCTCGCGCAGGCCGCCGCGCGCCACCGTGCCACGTGGGATTTTCTCGCGGCCAATGCGCTCCGCGTGAGCCGCACGATTGCCGACCAGATCATTCTCAGCCCTTACGAGAACGCCGTCTGGCCGCTCGTCGCGGAGCGCCGCCGACAATTCGCGCGCTCGCGCCACCCCGGTTTTCAAGCGCTCTTCGCCAAAGCCGAACCCCTCGCGTGGACCGAGGCCGTCGCGCTCGTCGCCGCGGACCCGGCGCTGTTTGAAACCCCCGAGCAGATGCTCGTCACCGATGCCCTCGCGTGGCTCGAACGGCTCGGCCTCCGCTGCGACCGCGCGCAGGCGGTGCGACTGGTGCTCGCGCGCGACTGGAACGCCGTCCTCGCGGATTGGCAAAAGCGCCGCGCCCGCTTCATCGCCGCCACCCCCGAGCCGTTGCACGCGCTGCTGAAAAAAGAAGACCCCGAATATCTCGAGGCCATCGCCCTCGTCGTCGCCGAAGCCACGCACTTCGAGACGCGGCAACAAGCGTGGCTGGGGGAATCCGCGCGCTGGCTGGGCCGCCTCGACAAATTGCGCCGCGAAATTCTCCACCCGCGCCCCGCGTGGTTTGCGGTGAGTCTCTCCACCCTCGGCACGCTCCGCGCGCACCGCCGCGAGCGCCTCGCCTCCGCGCGCCGGGAACTCGACGTTTTTTTCGCGCGCCTGACGGAGGCGTTTCAAAATGCCGATCCCGCGACCGACAACCCCGCCGAAACCCACACCGCCGAAACGCGCCGTCGCGAACTTCTCGCCGCCATTCTGCAAATCGAAACCGAGCTGGAGAAAATCTTCGCCACCGCCCGCCGTCGCGCGCTCGCGCTGTTGGCCGTGATCGCGCTGCTCGTGCTCGCCAGCCTCGGCACGCTCGCGCTCCAGTGGTGAAAGTACGGAGTCCCGGCCTCCGCCGGCGGGGCGCTGCCCGGTGCCGCGCCCAACGGTTTTGGGTGTGATTATCAGTGGGTGAGGACGCCCAGAAACGTAGCGCAGACTTCCCAGTCTGCGGTATCGCCGATTTCCAAATCGGCGGGGCGTGGCAAGGCCCGCGAGCGCTGGCCACGCGGACGGTCGGCAGGCGGGAAGCCGTGCGACACCGCAGACGGGGAAGTCTGCGCTACCTCACCCACTGATAATCACACCCAACGATTTGCCCGGTCAATGGTGACGCTTGACGCTGTTGGCAAAGAACCATAGCGTTTTTTCCCCAGTTCGTGGTGGCTATAGCTCAATGGTAGAGTACCAGATTGTGATTCTGGGCGTTGCGGGTTCGAGTCCCGTTAGCCACCCCACTCCGCTGCCTCCAATTCCTCCGCACGCATTTCGCGGCAAGCCCGGCGCCGGGGGCGTTCGCAGCGGTCCGTGCGGAAGCACGGTTACTCGCTCGCCGATTCTGCGTTCGCGGAGTGGCTTGCTTTGACCCCGCGTTTCCCTAGTCTGCGCCCATCCGTCGCCCGGCGCCCGGACGCGGAAAATTCCGTCGCGCGGCGTCTGGCGGCAGGTGAGCAACAAAACATCGCGCACTTCAAAGTTATGAAAAATCCCCGTGTCATACTGGCCAGCATCTTCGCCCTGGCGTTGAGTTTCGCCGCCGTCAGCGTGGCCGGACCCGCACCCCAGGGCATCACCGTGACGGGCAAAGGCCGTTGCACCAAGTGTGGGGCCAAGGAGACGGTCATTTGCCAGAGCGTCGTGATCGTCGAAGCCGGCCGCGAGAAGGCGGTCTATTATCTCATGGAAAACGCCGTCACTGCGGCGTTCCACGAAAAGGTCGGCACGGCCACCAAGGCGGTGACTGTCAAAGGAACGCTGCAGCGCACCGGCAACCGGCTCAAGCTGACGCCGACCAGTTTCGACGTGACGGAGTGAGTCTGAGTTTCGCCCGCGCGCGGCCGCCGCGTTGGTTGGCCAGCGGGCGCACTCAGCCGTAACGCTGCCGTAGGA
>JAYVOY010000356.1:0-5102 GCA_043757645.1 Verrucomicrobiota bacterium | reverse complement strand
GCTGGCTCGACGACGCGCTGCGTGTCGAGACCGAGGCCGCGCTCGCGCCCGACGCGTGGCAGCACGTCACGGTGGTTTATGACGGCTCGCGGCTCGCGGCGGGCGTGAAGATTTTAATCAACGGCGAGCCGTGGAAAACGCGCGTGCTGCTGGATCAACTGAACCAGACCTTCGCGACCAAGCAGCCGCTGCGCGTCGGCGCGGGTGGTGGGCCGAAGAACCGGTTTCACGGGCTGATTGGCGATGCGCGGGTGTATGATCGCGCGCTCACGGCGGAGGAAGCGGGCGTGGTCGCGACTGCGGAAAATCTCACGGAACTGGCCGCGTTTCCGGAGTCGCGGCGCACGGCGCGACAGGCGGCGAAGTTGCGACTGGCATTCCTCGAACAACCCGCGCCCGAGCCGCTGCGCGCGGCGCATCGCGAATCGATTTCGCTGCAACGGCAACGGGCCACGTTGGTCGAGAGTTTTCCGACGACGATGGTGATGGAGGAAATGCCGCAACCGCGGGACACGTTCGTGTTGAAACGGGGCGAATACGACAAGCCTGGTGAAAGAGTTTCGCCGGGTTTTCCCGTGGCGCTTCCCGCGAAGCCCGGCAGCGCGCCAAAGAACCGCCTCGATTTCGCGCGCTGGCTGGTGGCGCCGGAGAATCCGCTGACCGCGCGCGTGGCGGTGAATCATTACTGGCAGACCCTTTTCGGCGCGGGCCTGGTGCGGACGGTGGAGGATTTTGGCGCGCAGGGTGAGCCGCCGACGCATCCGGAATTGCTCGACTGGCTCGCGACGGAATTCATGCGCGGCGGCTGGGACGTGAAGGCGATGCACAAGCTGCTCGTGATGAGCGCGACGTATCGGCAGTCGGCGCGCCTCACGCCGGAGTTACTCGCGCGCGATCCGGACAACCTGCTGCTCGCGCGCGCGCCGCGGCCGCGTTTGTCCGCGGAGATGGTGCGCGATCAGGCGTTGCTGGTGAGCGGATTGTTGGTCGAGAAAATCGGCGGGCCGTCGGTGATGCCGTATCAGCCGGCGGGTTTGTGGAAGGAGCTTTCCGGCACGGATCACGTGCCCGAGCACGGCGAGAAGTTGTGGCGGCGCAGTCTCTACACGTATTGGAAACGCACGAGTCCGCCGCCGATGATGTCCACGTTCGACGCGCCGGGGCGCGAGCTGGCGTGCGTGCGCCAGACGCGCACGAGCACGCCGTTGCAGGCGCTGGCGTTGCTGAATGACGTCACGTTCGTCGAGGCCGCGCGCAAGCTGGCGGAGCGCATGATCGCGCGGGGCGGCGACGGGATGGCGGGGCGTATCCGTTTCGCGTTTCGTCTCGCGACCGCGCGCGAGCCGCGCGAGCCGCGCGAGGCCGAGCTGAAATTGCTCGTGGCGAATTTGGAAATGCAGCGGGCGCGTTTCCGCACGGACGCCGCCGCGGCCCTGGCGCTCGTGAGCGCCGGCGAAGCGCCGCGCGACGAACGCGTGGCGACAGGCGAGTTGGCCGCTTACACCGCGGTGGCGAATCTCATTCTGAACCTCGACGAAACCATCACGCGTCCATGAACGCGAGGGGGGAGACTATGACCGCGAAGAAGTTTCCCGCCGACCAAGCCTGAGCCAACCTCAGCCGCGCGCTGCTGGGGGCGAATGAGTTTCTTTGCCTCGATTGAAGGTAGCGGCGATGCAGTAGGAGCGCCGCCGTCTCGGCGGCTCACGGCGTGGGAAGTCCGCAAGGGCAATTCACACTTCGTCTTTTGGTTCACCATTCAGTGAGCACTTTGGGCTGCGGAAAATCCGCGCGTTCGCCCCGTTGGGACGGTGTGAGCCGCCGGGACGGCGGCGGTCCGCCCATTGCATCGTTACGTCTGAGCCACTGTGCGGCGCGTGTGCCGCGGGACTGCCTCCGAGTCCGGGTCAACTCGCGCCACCGTTCCGCTCATCCGCGGGAATCGAGCCGACGACTTCAGCCAGAAACTGCGCGTCCATTTCCACGAGGTGACTCTTTGTCGGGAAGCGCCCCTCGTTCACGTCGGCGATGTATTCGCGAAAGGCGGCGATGCGCTCGGCTTGCAGGCGACGATGCTCCGCGAGGAAATTGCGGTAAGCCTTCGCGTGACGCGGCGGGCGTTCCTCGTAATCGCCGAGGATGTCGTCCGAGAAAAGAAACTGCGTGTCGCAGCCACTGCCGGAACCGAGCGACATGAGAATCAGCTTCGTCTGCGAGCACAGCCAGCGCGCGAGATTATGCGGGACGATCTCGAGTTCCGCCGCGTAGGCGCCGGCATTCTCCAATTCCTTCATCCGGCGATAAAGTTCCCTGGCCTCCGCGACCGTCTTGCCGAGGGCGCGATAATTGGTCCAGGTCGCGTGGCGCGGAACCATTCCCAAATGCCCGACCACGGGAATTCCCTCGCGCGCCATCGCCTCGATGAGGAACGGACTCGCGGAGCAATAGACCGAACTCGCCCCGAGTTCCAGCGCGCGAAAGCCGACGCGGATGGACTCCTCCGGTGACGCCAACCCGTGCGGCGTCGCCGCCGAGAGAAAACTGTCCGGCGCGGCGGCGACGAGCAATGGCAGCCGCGCCTGCGCCTCGGGCGAATCGAAGCTGCAACTCATCAAGTCCACGCCCGCCTGTTCCGCCGCCGCCGCTTCCTCCGGCGACTTGACGTGAATGTGCGTGAGGCAGCGTTTGCCTTTCAGTTGTTGGAGATCGAAGACGGTGTATTTCTTTCGCGGTCGCAACATGGCGGGAAGGATTACGAAAACCGGCGCGTGAACTCAATCGCCATCGGCAAATGCGAGGGCCAACGGGCGCAACTTGACGCCGTATCCGGAGCGCGGCTGTGCGCGGAGCACCAGCCGCAGCGCGTTGCTGGGACAAGCATCGTAGAAAGGTTTCACGACCACGGCGCTGGGTGGCTGCTGCGGTGGGCTGCGACACAGCCGCGCTCCGGGTCCCCCGAGCATCCACGAATACTTTCGGGAGGCACGGTTCCATGCGTGCCGCGCACGCTTTCTCTCGACCACTGGCGTCGCGTTCTCGTACGTTTCTCCCAACCATGAAACCAACTTCGCCCAAGACTGCGCCGCGCATTTCGCGGCGTTCCTTTTTAAAAACCTCCTCCACCCTTGCGGCCAGCGCGCCACTCCTCGCGGGTTTATCCACCGCGCAATCCGCCGCGGACAAGCGCCCGTTGCTCGCCTATGTCGGCACGTTCAGTTCGCCGCTCAAGGATATGCTGCCGACGCAGGTGGATCTGCCTCCGGGGAATGGCCGCGGCATTCACCTGTTTCAAGTGGACCGTGCCACCGGAGCGATGACACCCGGCGAAGTCTATGAACTCGGCACCAGTCCAAGTTGTCTCGCATTGAATGCGTCGGGCACACGTCTCTATTCCGCCAACGAAACTGATCGCATCGGCGCAACCAACGAAGGCACTGTCAGCGCCTTCGCCATCAATCGTGCCGATGGGCAATTGAAACTACTCAACACCGTCCGCTCCGGCGGAGCCGGTCCCACCTATGTGAGCATCCATCCGTCGAAACGATTCGTGCTGGTGGCAAATTATTTTGGCGGCTCCGTCGCGGTGTTGCCGATCCAGCCCGACGGTAGTCTCGGCAATGCCACGGACCTCAAGGTGGATCTGGGAATCGTGGGACCCAAGCAGGCCAAGCACGCACCGCCCGGCAGCTTTGCCTTCAGCGGTCACGACCGGACGCACGCGCACATGATCGCGGCCGATCGCTCGGGAAACCACGTGTTGCACGTCGATCTCGGGTTGGATCAAATCTTCATCTGGAAGTTCGATGACCGAAAGGGCGTGCTTACCCCGAATGATCCCCCCGCAATCTTACTACCGCCGGGCGACGGTCCGCGACATTTCGATTTCCATCCGAACGGTCGTTGGTTCTATTCCATCCAAGAGGAAGGTTCGACTGTGGTCCTATTCGACTACGACGCCCTGCAAGGCAGACTATCCTCGCGCCAGACTATCTCCACGCTGCCACTCGGATTCGGCGGCAGTAACTTTTGTTCAGAGATTCTAGTCTCGGACGATGGTCGCTTCCTCTACGCGGGCAATCGTCTGCACGACAGCATCGCCATCTTCTCCATCGGCGCCACCGGCACGCTCCACTATCTCGGTGAAGAAGCCACCCGCGGCAACTATCCGCGCAGTTTTAACTTCGATCCCACCGGCCAGTTTCTCTACTCGTGCAATCAACGCGCCGATAATATCGCCACTTTCCGTGTAAATCATGCCACGGGTGGCCTCACCTTCACCGGCCATTATACCCCCGTGGGGAATCCCTCGATCATCGTGTTCCTCGATCTGGCCAAGGCGGATTAACCGGGAACTAGAAGCTGGAAATGGATTAACCACGGATGACACGGATGACACGGATCAAACCAAGACCAGACGTGAACACAGTCTTTCCAACGCGGAATCTCAGTGGGTGGCGGCACATCCATTGCCTTCCTTGTCTTTACCCATGTAATCCGCGTGATCCGCGGTTCCATTTCTGATATTCGACTAGAGATACCATGACCCAAACCCTACTCGTCCCGCTGGTGCTGACGCTGGGAGCCTGCGGTGCTCCCCAGTGTCGAGACAGAATTTGGCTAAAACAAGAGTGTGAAATTGGGGCCGGTGCCACCCAGAGTTGAGTTTTCAAACCGAATTCCGAAGTCAGGTTTAGGGGGCAACGTAGCCGGGGTACGGAGTCCCGCCTTCAGGCGGTGGGGCGCGCGTTGGCACGGAGGCCGTGCGTCGGGACGGAGGCGTTGGGAATTTCGTGAGTTCTTGTGCGGGAGTACGTCCCACCGGCTGAAGCCGGGACTCCGTACGCTGCGGGAAAACCAGTGGAGAAAAGGATCATCGGCGAGTGGAACCGCAGCAGCGTGCCTCGGCCCTGGCGCACTATTTGGAAGGGGTCGGGTTGCGGGCGACGGAGCGGCTGGTGGGGGTCAGCCACAACGCGGTGATGAACTGGGTGCTCGAAGCTGTGGAGGGCAAAGCGCTGACCGCAGCCACACCGGAGGAAGTCGAGTGGGTCGAAGCGGATGAACTTTGGACTTACGTGGGCCAAAAAAAACGGCCTGCTGGC
>JAYVOY010000355.1:0-19422 GCA_043757645.1 Verrucomicrobiota bacterium | reverse complement strand
AAAACCTCGAGGAAGTCCGCCACCAGCTTTCGCTCGTCAGCCAGCAGGTCAACCAGTGCGTCGAAATCTGCCACCGTTATCTCCACTTCGCGCGCAGCCGGGGCAGCGACCCCGGCACCGTCGGCATCAACCAAATCCTCAACGACCTCGGCGAACTCCTCCGCGTCCATCCCAACGCCCGCAGCCACCAACTCGTCATCCGCCCCCTCGCGGAAGACGCGCTGGCCAGCATCAACGGCACCGACCTCATCCAGGCGCTGCTGAATCTGGCCGTGAACGCCTTCCAATGCTGCCCCACGCCCCACCGCGTCGAAATCGCCGGCGCCCGCGTCACCGGCCCACTGCCCCTCGACACCTTCGCCAACACCACGGAAAACCGTTTTGTCGCCGCCGATGATTTCGTCAACGCCGGCCAGTTGATCGCGCTCACCGTGCAGGACGACGGCCCCGGCATTCCGCCGGAATCGGCCGTCCACCTTTTCGAGCCTTTCTTCTCGACCAAAGCTCCCGGTCAGGGCACCGGCCTCGGCCTCGCCATCGTGCAGCGGCTCATCCGCGCCGCGCACGGGGCCGTCCACGTCCAATCCCGTCGCGATGCCGGCACCACCTTCACCGTCTTTCTTCCGTTGCGCGGTTGAGTGCCCCGCGTCATTCCGCGTGTTCTGCGGGCAAAACTCCGTCATCCGCTCCCCAGTTCCGCTTTGCGTCCCTTTGCGTTCTTTGCGGCCAAAAAATTTCCGACCTGCGCATGAACCAAAAAACGACCGTAGGAATTGCCCGCGAAACACACGAAAACAAATGGGCAAACGTGGGTGGGAACGGACGTTGCGATCTCCCCATTCGGATTACCGTGGGCATCCTCACAACGCCCGCTCCTTGCGTGTGTTTGGTGTGTTTCGTGGGCGCCCACTGTTTTTTTTAGGATGAAAGTCTTCGGCCTCACCGGCGGCATCGGCATGGGAAAATCCGCCGCCGCAAAACTCCTCACCGCGCGCAACCTCGCCGTCCTCGACACCGACGAAATCGCCCGCGACCTCGTGGCCTCCGGCCAACCCGCCCTCGCCGAAATCCGTGAAAAATTCGGCCCCACAATCCTCTCTGCCGACGGCCACCTCGACCGCGCAAAACTCGCCGCCCTCGTCTTCCGCGATCCCACCGCGCGCCAACAACTCGAAGCCATCCTCCACCCCCGCATCCGCGCCACGTGGACCCAACAACTCGATCATTGGCGCGCCGTCGGCAAACCCAACGCCATCGTCATCATTCCCCTCCTTTTTGAAACCGCCGCGCAAACCAGCTTCGACGCCACCGTCTGCCTCGCCTGTTCCGCCGCGACACAACACCAGCGCCTCACCGCCCGCGGCTGGACCGCCGACCAAATCGCCGCCCGCAACCACGCCCAATTTCCCGTCGAGGAAAAAATGCGCCGCGCCAACTTCGTCATCTGGACCGAGGGCAGCCTGGAAATCCACGCCGCCCAACTCCACCGTGTGATTCCCTGACCTCGCGAGCGCCGCACCGCCAAAAAGCCGGCACGCAATTTTTGCGTTCCCATTTCCTGCCGGCCATTTTTCCCGCCCCATTTTCACCCGCGGGATTTTATCCGAAAACGGCGGCGGGAATTCCCCACGAAACACAAAAACATCCGCAAGCGAATGAGCAAACGCGGTTGATTACCAGAATGCCGAAGCTCACAACGCCCCTTCTCCGCCGCTGCTCTTTTCGTGGGTTTCGTGGGTTTCGTGGGTTTCGTGGGCCCAACTGCTTTTCCTAGGTTTATTCTTCCCGCCCCCGCCCCACTCCGTATCTTCCCCCCCATGATTCTGAGCAAAGCGGAACTCGAAACTCTCATCCACGCGCGCCACAGCCACCCGCACCAACTCCTCGGCCTGCACCCGCTCGGCGACGGCTCCGGCCTTGTCGCGCGCGCCTTCGCCCCGCACGCCAGCTCCGTCGAAGTCATCCCCGTCCACGAGTCGGGCAAACCCCGCTTCAAGCTCAAACGCATCCACCCCTCCGGCGTCTTCGAGGGCACCACCGCCGACGCCACCCACGTGTACGCCTACGATCTGGCCATCACCGATTCCAACGGCCAGCGCCGCCAGCAGCGCGATGCCTACTCCTTTTTCCCCACCCTCGGCGAAACCGACCTCTTCCTCTTCGGTCAGGGAAATGAAAATCGCATCTACGACAAACTCGGCGCGCACCTGCGCCAAATCGACGGCGTCCACGGCACCAGCTTCGCCGTGTGGGCGCCCAGCGCCCGGCGCGTCAGCGTCGTCGGCGAATTCAATTCTTGGGACGGCCGCGTGCATCAAATGCGCAACCTCGGCGCCTCCGGCGTCTGGGAAATCTTCCTCCCCGGCGTCGGTGAAGGCACCCTCTACAAATACGAAATCCTCGACGCGCAGGGAAACATCACCCTCAAAACCGACCCTTACGGATTCTTCTTCGAGGCCGCCCCCAAAAACGCCTCCATCGTGTGGAACACCCGGAAATTTCAATGGAATGACCACGCGTGGCTCGAACGCCGCCGCAAACAAGATTCCCTCCGTTCCCCCATCAGCATCTACGAAGTCCACCTCGGCTCGTGGAAAAAGAAAAATCCCGCCGAATCCCTGAGCTACCGCGAACTCGCCCCCGCCCTCATCGAGCACGTCCGCCAACTCGGCTTCACTCACGTCGAATTTCTCCCCGTCGCCGAGCACGCCTATTACCCGTCGTGGGGCTACCAAGTCACCGGCTTCTACTCGCCCACCAACCGCTTCGGCACACCCGACGATTTTCAATTCCTCGTCAACGCCCTCCACGAGGCCGGCATCGGCATCATCGTGGACTGGGTGCCCGCGCACTTCCCGCGCGACGCCTGGTCACTCGCGACCTTCGACGGCACCGCGCTCTACGAACACGCCGACCCGCGCAAAGGCGCGCACCAAGACTGGGGCACCCTCATCTTCAACTACGGCCGCCACGAGGTGAGTAATTTCCTCACTGCCAACGCCCTCTTCTGGCTCGAACGCTATCACATCGACGGCCTGCGCGTGGACGCCGTCGCCTCCATGCTCTACCTCGACTACTCGCGCAAAGCCGATGAGTGGATTCCCAATGAGTTCGGCGGTCGCGAAAATCTTGAGGCCGTCGCCTTCCTCCGCAAATTCAACCACCTCGTCCACACCGAGCACCCCGGCGTCCTCACCATCGCCGAGGAATCCACCGCCTGGCCCCTGGTCACTCGGCCTCCCTATCTCGGTGGACTAGGCTTCTCGCTCAAATGGAACATGGGCTGGATGCACGACACCCTCGATTACTTCAAACACGATCCCATCCATCGCAAATACCATCAGCACGACCTGACCTTCGCGATGCTCTACCATCACAACGAGAACTTCGTCCTACCCCTCTCCCACGACGAGATCGTCTATGGCAAAGGCTCGCTCGTGAACAAAATGCCCGGCGACGAATGGCAGCAATTCGCCAATCTCCGCGCCCTCCTCGGCTACCAATGGACCTTCCCCGGAAAGAAACTCCTGATAATGGGCGGCGAATTCGGCCAGCGAAACGAATGGAACGCCAACGCCGAACTGGACTGGTCCCTACTAACCGCCGGCCCCTTCCACGCCGGCACCCAACGCTTCGTCGCCGACCTTAACCGACTCTATCAAGAACACCCCGCCCTCTGGCAAAGCGACTACGACCACGCTGGCTTCCAGTGGATAGACTGCACGGACAACCAACAAAGCATTCTCTCCTTCGTCCGCCAAAATCAGGACCGCACCAACCAGCTCATCGTGATCCTCAACCTCACCCCCGCCCCTCGCTACCACTACCGCATCGGCGTGCCCGCCGGCGGTTACTGGCGCGAAATCCTCAACAGCGACGCCACCCCTTACGCCGGCAGCGGCGTCGGCAACCTCGGCGGCGTCACCGCCCAAGCCGAGCGCTGCCACAACCAACCCTTCTCCGCCGAATTCACCCTCCCGCCCCTCTCCGTCACCATCTTCCAAGCTGAACGCGCCTGATTCGCGCCCGCTCCGTGTTTCATTGGCGACTGAAAAATTGACGGCTGAAAAAACACACGCCCAACCGCCGCTGGCCGCGCCTTTCGGCAGCGTTCCGCGCGCGGCCAATCAGCTTAAAAACGGCGGAAGGATTGGCTCACGAAACACACGAAAAAAGGGCCAAACCGAAGTTGAGTGTCTGCGGATTCACTCCCCGGTTCAGTGAGTCGGCGTGTTTCCTCAACGCCTTTTCTTTTCGTGTGTTTCGTGTGTTTCGTGGGCAGCGACTGCTTTTTCTAGGATCAGACGACTCGAACTACTGATTCACCCGGAAGACGGACACCACGACGAGGCTGAAAACCACCGCCAGAAAAACGGTCGAGGCGACAAAAAGCATGACGGGGTGGAGGCAGTGCAGCACGAACTCCAGAAACATGATCAGCACCGCCGCGACCTTCAGCGTGCGAATCAGCACGCGAACAAGCTCGTTTTTCTTTTCTGGTGGCGATGCCATCATTGTATCACAGGCGAATTTCCTCACTCCGATCCCGAACGCGACCACTGTCCTTACGACACGCCCCGCGCATTCGCAAGCCACTCGCGAACTTTTCTCCACCGCACTCCTTGTGGCAGACGCGGTAACGAGACCCTGACCTTTTCCGCGCGGAAATCGTCCGCCCACCCAACCGGTTCAGCGGGCGCCGCGTGTCAAAATTACGGGGAGCTTTTCCACCCCGAGGGTACGCGTCTTGGCGCTCTTTTGCGTCCGTCCCAACTACCGCCCCACCGGCGAGACCACCGCCGCCACCGCGCCCGGCGCCGCGATCACTTCCTCGCGCGTGCGCAAATTCCGCAGCCGCACCTGCTGCCCGCCCGCCGCCGCCACCTCGACCCGCGCCGTCCAGTTCGCGTCCAATTCCAGCGCGCGCTTGAACTGCTTGTCCGCTTTTAGCGCCGTGAACGAATACTCCACCGCGCGCCCATTCTCCCGCAGCGCCTGCACCAACTTGAGCGCCGCCGCCCGCTGCGTCTCGTCCTCGATGAGCACATAAACCTCCGTGCCCGCGCGAAATTTCGGCAACAGCCCGCGGCTCTTGAGCAACTCCAGCAACACCACGTCGCCCATCCCAAAACCCAGCGCCGGCAGATCCACCTTCCCGCCAGAAATCACCTTGATGAGATTGTTGTAGCGCCCGCCCCCGGCGATCGCGCGGAACTCGCCCTTCTTGTCAAACGCCTCAAACACCGTGCCCGTGTAATACGCGAGACCCCGGATCACGTTGTAATCAATCTTCACAAAGCCCCCCAGCCCGCGCGCCGCGAGATTGTCGAGCACACACTGCAACTCCGCCGTCGGCACGCCCGCCGCGATGAACTCGCTCACCTCCGCCAGCGAAAAGCCCAACGCCGCCAGCTTGCCCTCGCTCTCGCGCCGGTCCTCGCGCTCAAGCTTGTCGATGATTTGGTAAAACTCATACGCCCGCGCTTCCTCACTGCACCGCCGCGCGAAAAATTCCTGCCACGCGTCACGACTGCTCAGGCGAATGACAAAATCCTCCTCCGTCAACTTCAACGCGCGCAGCGAATCAATCAGCAGCGCGATCAACTCCGCGTCCGCCGCCGGATCAGTCTCGCCAAAAATGTCGCAGTTCAATTGGTAATGCTCGCGCAACCGCCCCTTCTGCTGGCGCTCGTAGCGGAACAATTGCGGAATCGCAAACCACTTGATCGGCTTCTTGTAACTGCGGTCGTGCGCCGCCACCATGCGCGCCAGCGTCGGCGTCATCTCGGGCCGCAGCGCCACCTCGCGCTCCCCCTTGTCCTTGAAATTGTAGAGTTGTCCGACGATCTCCGCGCCGCTCTTGGCGACGAACAGCTCCAGACTCTCCAGCGGCGGGCCATCGTATTCGCGAAACCCATACCGCCGCGCCACCGCCCGCCACGCGTCGAAAATGTGGTTGCGCGCGTCGGCGCTCCACGCGTCCGGGTGCGGCAGCGGTTCGGGATAAAAATCGCGAAATCCTGGCAAACGTTCCATGTGCGAAAAGGCGGCGTTCCGGCGCGGCGTGGCAATTGGCCGACGCGCGGAGCGGAACAACGGCGGGAGGTTTTAACCGATCCAGCGGACGCGCGGGAAGAAAACAAAAAAGGCGCCCGAAAATCGCGGGCGCCGGGGTTTCGCGCGCGTTCTCGCGCGCGTAAAAAATTCACTTGGACGCGGGCGTTTTACCCGCCGCCACCGGCTTCGTCACCGGAGCCGCGACCGGAGCGGGCGGCGGATTTGGCGCCCCCTGCGGCGTCAGCCGCAGCACCGTCTCGCGCATCTCCTTGCCCGGTTTGAACTTCACCACCGCGCGCTCCGGGATCGGCACGTCGCGCTTCGGTTGATTCGGATTCCGCCCCACGCGCGCCTTGCGAATCTTCACCTCGAACACGCCGAAATTCCGCAACTCGACCGTCCGCCCGAGCGCGACCTCGGCGGCAATCAAATCCAGCGTGAGCTGCACAACCTCGAAAACTTGCTGTTGCACCAACCCGGTTTTCTCACTGATCCGAACCACCAAATCTCGCTTCGTCATAGGAATCCTTGGATTTAAAGGCTGGGTACGCCGTTCGGCGAATTTTCACCGATATACGCCGCCCCACTTCCGCCGGTCAAGTCGCAAACCGGTCTGGCCGCAACGGTTATCCACGACCCGCAGCAACTTGGTGCGGCGATGAGCGCTGCTGAAATTGAAGCTCAAAGTTCAAAGCACAAAGCTCAAGGGAATTGCCAAGGACTAATCGGTTCGTATCGCACGTTGCTTCTTGGAACTTGGATTTTCCCTTGAGCTTTGAGCTTTGAACTTTGAGCTTCCCCCCCGAACATCCCATCACCTCCCCGCCCTGCCCTTCTCAATCCACTCGCCCACGCCGCGCTCCAACACCTCCAGCGGCACCGCGCCCGACCGCAGCACCAGATCGTGAAACTCCCGCAGCTCAAACTTCGCGCCCCATTCCGCCGCCGCCCGCGCGCGCAGCTCCTTGATTTTCAATTCGCCGATTTTGTACGCCAGCGCCTGACCCGGCCACGAAATGTAGCGGTCCACCTCATTCGTCACGTCCAACTCACTCTTCGCCGCGTTCGCCAGAAAATAATCAATCGCCCGCTGCCGCTCCCAGTGGAAGGCGTGCAGCCCAGTGTCCACCACGAGCCGCACCGCGCGCCACATCTCGTACGTGAGCTGCCCGAACTTGGAATACGGATCGTCGTACAGCCCCATCTCCTCGCCCAGCGATTCCGCATACAACGCCCAGCCCTCGATATATGCCGTGAACGCGCCCTCGCCGCCGTAGCGCCGAAACTTCGGCAACTCGCCCTGCTCGAACGCCAGCGCGAATTGCAGATGATGCCCCGGCACCGCCTCGTGCAACGTCAGCGCCATCATCTCATATTTCGGCCGCGTCTCCGGCTGGTAGAGATTCACGAAGTACGTCCCCGCCCGCGAACCATCCGCCGCGAGCACGCGGTAATACGCCGTCGTCGTGTCCGGCGCGATCTTCTCGGGAATCGGCTCCACGCCATACGGCACGCGCGGCAGCACCTTGAAAAACTTCACCAACTGCGGATCCACGCGCTTCGCCGTCGCGCGATATTCCGTGAGCAACTCCGCCGCCGTGCGGCAATAAAATTTCGGGTCCGTGCGCAGATGCTGGAAAAATTCCTGCCGCGTCCCCTTGAACCCCACCTGCTCCATCACGCGCCGCATCTGCTCGCCAATGCGCTTCACCTCGCGCAAACCCAGTTCGTGAATCTCCCGCGGCGTGAGCTTCGTGGTCGTGAACTTCCGCGCGAGAAACACGTACGCGTTCGTCCCATCCGGCCAGCGCCACGCGCCCACCCCGTCGAGGCACGCCGGGAAATATTCCTCGTCGAAAAAGCGCTGGAATTTTTTGTAAGCCGGCACCACCGACTCACCCACCGTCCGCCGCGCCGCCCCCGTCAACCGCTCCCGTTCCGCCGCGCCCACGCTGGCTGGAAACGTCGCGAACGGCTTGTAAAACGGACTCTCCTCCGGCTTCGCGACGATCTGCCGCGCGACCTGCGCCGGCACGCGTTTCATTGTGATCTTCGCCTGCACGCGCCCCTCGCGAACCCCCTGCCGCAACAGCGCGATCGTCTGCTCCAGCAACACCGGAAACCGCCCCAGCCGCCCCAGCCAATCCTCATAATCCTTCACCGTCTCGAACCGCAGCGCGTCCGCCAATTCATCCGCCGTCTGAATTCCCCCGCGCTGCGAAATCGCCAGTAAAAAAGTCCGGTGCCGAAATTCCTCCAATCCCAACTCGGTCTGAAACTTGAACAAATCAAAGTTCAACCGATCCGCCTCGCCCAACTCCGCGCGCGAAATCCGCAGCAACTTTTCCAACACCACCTTTCCCCGCTCGTTCTCCCGCTCCGCCGTCGCCAGACTCAAATCCTCCCACCGATCATTCCACCGCCGATCCCCCAACTCCGACGCCCACGTCGGACTCCGCTCCATCGTGTGCTCCCACTCCTCCGCGAACAACGCGTGCAGCGCCTCCCCCGCCGTCGCCGCGCCCAAATCCCTCGGCCCCGCGACGAGCGCCAACAGTCCCACCCAAACCGAGAAAAAAGTTTTCATTCCAATCTTCGCCTTAATTCCTTTGCCCCAAATTCCCTTGCCAAATCCGCCCTTGCTACGGCCTCGCCCGCGGCCACCAAAACAAATTCGCGCCCCCCCACCCGCCCAATCATTGCGATACCAAAACGCCTCGTTCCCCGCCAACCAGCGCGGCGCAACGCTCTCCTTGACAAGCTTCCCCTCCGTCCGCTTCCCCACGCTCAACGCCCGCTCGTAGCTCGCCCGCGTTCCCTGCGCAAACGCAGTCTCGCCGCCCGCAACCGCAATCAAAAAGCCCGCCCCCAGAAAAAAACGAAAAGAAGTTCTCATGCGTGGCGATCCGGATGCAGCAACTCAATCCCCAGCGACGGCTTCTCGCCCGACACCAGCTCCGCCACCAACCGCCCGCTGATCGGCCCCAGACTCAGCCCCATCATCGCGTGCCCCGTTGCGATCACGAGATTCGCAAACTTCGCCGTGCGCCCCAGATACGGCAGCCCGTCCGGCGAACACGGACGCAACCCGCGCCACGGTTGAATCCCGGCAAAATCCCGCGCGCTGAATTCCGGGAAATATTTCGGCACCGACTTGATGATCCCCCGCACGCGCACCGGATTGATGTCCTCATTCAACCCCGCGAGTTCCATCGTCCCGCCGATGCGCAGGGACGCCCCCATCGGCGTCACCGCCAGCCGCGCCTCTGTGAAGATCGAGCAAATCTGCGGCAACTGCGGCGGCTGCGGCAGCGTGAGACTGTACCCCTTCCCCGCCTGCATCGGCAGCCGCAACCCCAGCGCCCCCGCCAGCCGCGGCGACCACGACCCGCCGCACACCACGAATTCATCCGCCGCAATTTCCCCCTGCGAGGTCGCCACCGCCGCCAGCCGCGACCCCTCGCACCGCCACCCCGTCGCCTCCGCGCTCCACACGAACCGCACGCCCGCCGCCCGCAACAACTGCTCCAAACTCGCGACAAACCGCGCCGGCGACAAATGACAATCCTTCGGAAAATAAACCGCCCCCGCCACCGACATCCGCACCCCCGGATCGCGCGCCGCCGCCTGCCGCGCGTCCAGCACCTCCGCCGGCACACCCAGCGCATTCGCCTGCGCCGCGAACTTCGCCTCCTCCTCCAAACCGTGCTCCGTCGCGCACAACATCAGCAAACCCCGCTGCACCAAACCGAAATCAATTCCCGGCAACGCCGCCAACTCCTCGAAACACGCGCGACTCGCGAAGTTCAAATCCCGCAACAACGGCGCACTCCGCGCCACATGACCCGCCGTCGCCGCGCGCCAAAACTTGAAGGCCCAACTCCACAATTCCCAATCGCAGCGGGGCTTGATGTAAAACGGCGACTCCGGATTCCACATCCACTTCAATCCGAGCGCCACCATGCCCGGCGCCGCCAATGGCACAAAATGGCTCGGCACAATCATCCCCGCGTTGCCAAACGAGCACCCATCCCGCGCCGCCTCCTTGCGCTCGATCACCGTGACCTCGTGCCCCCGGCGCGCCGCATAATACGCCGCGCACAACCCGATCACCCCGCCGCCAATGATGACAATCCGCTTCGCCATGACTCGCCCACCGCATTGCCGCCCGCGCCCACACCCGCCGCCCCAATTTGCCCGCCCCGAACCGGTGCATCTCAGTTTATTGAAAACCCGTTGGCAATCCGATTAGCGCGCCGACCTTATTTCACGCACGCACTAATCCGGAACCATGCAATGGGCGGACCGCCGCCGTCTCGGCGGCTCACACTATCCAAACGGGGCGAGAGCGCGGATTTTCTGCGGCCCAAAATGCTCACGGAATAGGGAACCAAAAGCTCCCGGACAATTTGCCCCTCGGACTTTCCCACGCCGGGCAGCCTCCCTTTTGTAGGAGACGAGGTAACGAGACTCTAACTTTTCCCCGCCGGAGGTTAGCAGCCCGCCTCACGTCGCCGCCCACAAGTGGGGCCGCGGGAGTGACGCGAATCAACCCCTCACGCCCGCGTCCACGGATTGATCCCCTGCTCGCGGCATTTCGCCCAAACCAGGCAAATGTAAATCACGTTGAAAAAACCCGTGCCCAGCATGAAGCAAAGGTTCACCCACGGATCGAGCACCGGCGTCGGATAAAACTTCACCCAGAAAAACGCCGACACATTACCGAGAAACATCGCGAGCGCGATCCACACCGACTGCCCCTGCACGCTGTCCCGCCGCAGCAACAGCGCGATGAACAACAGGCTCATCGCAAACGCATCCGCCCAGCCGAGGAAATATCCCTGCGTGTCCTTGTAGGTGTTCACGAACGGCACCCACACCAACACCGCCAGCCCGATGCCGAGCGGAATCATCGGCCGCACCCAGCGCGACGCGAGTGGGTTCTTGAAATCCGCCGGCGCGTATTTCCACGCCGTGTACAGAATGCCCAAATCCAGCAGCACCCACGCCGTGTTGCCGTACTCCACGAGGCGATAATCCGGCTTGAACACGTGCGAAAACAAAACCTCCCACGCGATGTTCCCACACAATGCCGTGATCGGCATTCCGAACGTCCGATCCTTGAGGCCGCGCCGGATAATCAACACGTACGCGGCGAGCCAAAAAACAAAACACCCCGCCACACTGAGCGCGAAGGGAACGGTGAGTGGGGTCGGAAACCAGGGTCGCGGGTTCATGCGCGCAGTTTGATTCGCCGCGATTTCAGCGGTCAAGCCCGTTGCGAATTCCACGCCGAAAATTGTCTTCCGCCGCCCAAACCCGCTTGCCGCCACAAGGCAAGCTGTGAAAGTCCGCCCCATGAATCCCCTGCCCTCCACCCGCCGCGGCGGCCGGTTCGCCCGCGCGTTTGCACTTCTCCTCGCCCTCGCGCTCCGCACCCCGCTCCCGCACGCCACCGCCGCGGCACCCGCGCCCGCACCCAAGCCCGCAGCCTCTCCGGCCACCGCCAGAGGCCCGCTCACCGACGCCGAACGCAAAGCGATTCGCGCCGAACTGCAACCACTCCAGGAACGCCTCGCCGCGTTGCGCCACGCGCCAAACCTCAAGCCCCAGCACTGGGCCGATGCGCAGATTTTTTTGAAAGGCGTCGTGTGGGCGCTCGACTTCGGCCCCGTCACCGACGCGAAGAGTCGCGAATGGGTGGCGAAGGGAATTCTCCGCGCGCGGCAACGCATCGACGCCCTCGCCGCCGGCCAGCATCCGTGGGCCGACAAACGCGGCCGCACCGTGCGCGGTTTCATTTCCGCGATTGATGACTCCGTGCAGCCCTACGGTCTCGTTGTGCCCGCGGGCCACGATCCCGCGCAGCCGACGCGCCTCGACGTGGTGCTCCACGGCAGCCGCGGCGCGACGGGCCGCTACGTCGTGCTCAACAGCGGCCACACGTATCACGATGCCGAACTGCGCTTCAGCTACATGGTTTTCCCGCGCCTCGGCGACTGGGCGATTTTCAAGGTTGGCGACAATCCCGCGACCGCTCCCGCGCCGCTCGTTGCTGAAACCGTTCTCCACTCCGGCTTCTTCGACGAAGCGTGGCAAGCGCGAGCGAGCCATTGATCCGTGCGGAGTGGAACTTCCTCTGCGTTCTCCGCGCCTCTCTCTGCGCCCTCGGCGTTGAGGTCTTCCCCCTCTCGTCGCGGCCCCACCGCACCAAGCCCACAAAAAAGGCCGGCTGCCAAACTTGGCAGCCGGCCCGGAATTATTTCTGGCGAATCTCAGGTCGTCATCGCGCCCTCGGCGGCAGCCTTCTGCTTGAAGGTCAGTTTGCCGTCCTCGACGGAGACTTCGATCGGGTCGTTGTCGTGCAGGCTGCCGCGGAGAATCTCCTCGGCCAGCGGATCCTCGAGATAACGCTCGACCGCGCGCCGCATCGGCCGCGCGCCGTACATTGGGTCGTTGCCCTTTTCGACAAGGAAGTCCTTCGCCTTCGCGTCGAGCGCGAGGATGATTTTCTTGGCCTTGAGGCGTTCGCTGACTTTCTGCACCTCGAGCAACAGAATCTGTTCGAGTTCCGTTTTGGCGAGCGAATGGAACACGAGGATGTCATCCAAGCGATTCAAGAACTCGGGGCGAAACGCCTTCTTCGCTTCCTCGAGAATTTTGTCGCGCATCTTCTCGTAGCCGCCCTCTTCGCGCGCGGAGCCGAAGCCGATCGTGGTGTTCTTGCGAATCGTTTCCGCGCCGACGTTGGACGTAAGCAGGATCACGGTGTTGCGGAAGTCGATCACGCGCCCGGCGCTGTCCGTCAGTTTCCCCTCCTCGAGAATCTGCAGGAGCATGTTCATCACGTCGGGGTGCGCCTTCTCGATTTCGTCGAACAACACGACGGAATACGGCTTGCGGCGCACCTGCTCGGAGAGCTGGCCGCCGTCTTCAAAACCCACGTAACCCGGCGGCGAACCGATCAACCGCGACACGGTGAACTTCTCCATGTACTCGCTCATGTCGAGTTGGATGAGCGCCTTGGGATCGCCAAACATATATTCGGCGAGCGTCTTGGCGAGCAGCGTTTTGCCCACGCCTGTCGGCCCGAGCAGCGCGAACGTGCCAATGGGGCGCTTCGGATCTTTCAGGTCCGCGCGCGAACGGCGCAGCGCCTTGCACAGCGCGCCCACGGCGTCCTTCTGGCCGACGACCACGCGCTCCAATTCGGATTCCATCGCGAGCAGCCGCGCGATTTCGTCCTTCTCCATCCGCTTGAGCGGGATGCCCGTCCACTTGGCGACGACGTGGAGGATTTCCTCCTCGTCCACCGTCACGCGCTTTTCGTCGCGCGAGGTTTTCCACGCGGCCAGCACAGCCTCGAGTTTGTCCTTGGCCTGTTTTTCCTTGTCGCGCATCGACGCCGCGCCCTCGAAATCCTGATCGCGAATCGAGCGTTCCTTGCGCGTTTTGATTTCCTCGATTTCGGCTTCGATGGTCTTCACGTCCGGCGGGCGAGTCATCGCGTTGATGCGCGCGCGGGCGCCGGCTTCGTCCATCACGTCGATGGCTTTGTCGGGGAGGAAACGGCCCGTGATGTAACGGTCGGAAAGGCGCACCGCGGAATCAATGGCCTTGTCGGTGAACTCGGCCTTGTGATGCTCCTCGTACTTCGTGCGGAGGCCCTTCAAGATTTGGATCGCCTCATCAATCGTCGGCGCTTCGACCTTCACCGTCTGGAAGCGGCGTTCGAGCGCGGCGTCCTTCTCGATGTATTTGCGATACTCGTTGAGCGTCGTCGCGCCCACGCACTGCATCTCACCGCGACTGAGCGCGGGCTTGATGATGTTCGAGGCGTCCATCGTGCCCTCGGCCGAGCCGGCGCCGACAATCGTGTGCAACTCGTCGATGAAAAGGATGATGTTCTTGGCGCGGCGAATCTCGTCCATCACGGCCTTGATGCGCTCCTCGAACTGGCCGCGATATTTCGTGCCCGCGACCATCAACGCCAAGTCCAGCGTGATGACGCGTTTCTCGCGGAGAATTTCCGGCACGTTGCCGCGCGCAATTTCCTGCGCTAGGCCCTCGACAATCGCCGTCTTGCCCACGCCCGCCTCGCCAAGCAGCACGGGGTTGTTCTTCGTGCGGCGGCAGAGAATCTGGATCACGCGCTCGATCTCGTTCTTGCGACCGATGACCGGGTCCATCTCGCCCTTGCGCGCGATCTCGGTGAGGTCGCGACCGAAGGCCTTCAGCGCGGGCGTCTTGGTCTCGCCCTTTTTGTCCGAGGGTTTCTCCGCGGATTCGCCGGCGGGCTGTTCCTCCTGGCTGTTAAAATTCGGATCGAGTTCCTTCAAAATTTCCTGGCGCGCCTGCTCGATGTCCACGTCGAGATTCTTCAACACGCGCGCCGCGACGCCCTCGCCCTCGCGCAGGAGGCCCAGCAAAATGTGCTCGGTGCCGACGTAGGTGTGGTTGAGCGCCTTGGCTTCTTTCGAGGCGAGATTCAGCACCTTCTTCACGCGCGGCGTGTAGGGGATGTTGCCGACCTGCTTCTGGTCGGGGCCGGTGCCGACTTGCTTCTCGACCTCCATGCGAACGGTGTCGAGGTCCATGCCGAGGCGCTGGAGGACGTTGACCGCGACGCCCTGCCCCAGCTTGATCAGCCCAAGCAAAAGGTGCTCGGTGCCGACAAAGTTATGGTTGAACCGGTCCGCCTCTTTGCGCGCAAGGGCCAAAACCTGCTGGGCGCGCGGCGTAAAGTTGCTCATTGATTCTTCGCTCATAAGTCGAAACTGCTTTTGTCCCGTAAATTTGTCCAGCGCCCGTCGAAAATTGTTTCGCGCGCCCACCGCGTTGCGCCCACCGCCAACCGGACCGAGAAGAGCTTCCCCTCTTTATCGTGCGGTTGCGGGGGAAGATTAAGGAATAACCCGGTGGAAACGAACTCGCGAAAGAGGGAACGACCGGCGCGGCACAAAGCACGCGTCCCATTTGTACCGCGGTGGCAGAGCGCAGCGCCGACACCGCTTTCGCCAACCCACGAGCCGGAAAACACCGCGTCCCGCATAAGCCGTGACCATGCAGAAGGACCGCCGCCATCCCGGCGGCTCACACCGTCCAAACGGGGCGGAAGCGCGCATTTTCCACAGCCCAAAATGTTCACTGAATGGGGAACCAAAAGAGGCAGTGTGAATGGCCCTCGCGGACTGCCCACGCCCGGAGCCGCCGAGACGGCGACGGTCCTGCCTACTGCATCGTCCCGCATAAGCGACGCCCAAAAATTCAGCGGTTCCACCACCCTTGAAAAAACGTTCCCTCACTCCACCGGCGGCGGCGGCGTCACGTTCTTCGCGTTCGGCCGCCTCACGCCCAGCAGGCGTTCGCGCAACATGTCCGCGCGCCGCAGATCACGCTCCTCGGGCGCGAGCTTGTCGCCGAAAAGTTTTTGCAGATGAAACGGCTGCGTGGTCAGGAACAACTCATCGATCAACGCGCGATCAACTGCGGGGAACAAGCCCAGATCAATCCCCAGCCGCAGCAGCGAGAGCAGGTTCATCGTCTCCTTCGACGAGATGCTGTGCGCGTTGGCGAGAATGCCGTAGGCGCGGCCGATGTGGTTGAAGACGACCTTCGGCTTCTTCTCGACCAGCGTGGCGCGCGCGTTTTCCTCGTGCTCGATGATCTGCTGCAACACCTTGTTGATGCGGTCGAGGATGTCCGCCTCGGATTCGCCGAGCGTCATCTGATTCGAGACTTGGAAAATATTCCCCAGCGCTTCCGTCCCCTCGCCGTACAGCCCGCGCACCGCGTGGCCGAGCTTCGTGACGGCCGTGATGATCTGGTTGATTTGCTCCGACAAAACCAAGCCCGGCAAATGCAACATCGCGCTCACGCGAATGCCCGTGCCGAGGTTCGTCGGGCACGCGGTCAAATAACCCAGATCCTCCGAAAACGCGTACGGCAGCAATTTCTCGAGCTGCGAATCCACCTCATCAATCGCCTGCCACGCCTGCTTGATTTGCAGACCGGGCCGCAGCGCCTGCATGCGCAGATGATCCTCCTCGTTGATCATCACCGAAATCGTCTCCTCGCGATTCAGCACCAAGCCGCTCCCCGCGCTCTTGGCCGCGTGTTCGCGGCTGATGAGATGCCGCTCGACGAGAATCTGTTTCTCGAGCTGGCTCAGATTATCCATCGCGTCGGCGAAATGATCCGCCATCACCGGCAGGCTCTCGACCGACGGGCGGATGACGCCGAGCACCTTCACGCGCTCGGGCTTTTTCGCCCAACCGGGAAACGCCAGGCCCGTGAGATTGCGCGCCAGCCGTACGCGGCTCGACAACACGATGCGATCGTGCGGCCCGGTGCGTTTGCTGGCCTCGGCGGGGGAAATCAAAAAATCGTGAATGCTCATGCGTGAATGCTCGTGCGCTCAGGAGGCGACGCTGCCGCCCAGCTTGTGTTTGGCGACTTTGATCTCATCGCGCAACACGGCGGCCTCCTCGAAATTTTCGTCCGCGATCGCCTTGTCGAGCCTCGCGTGCAGCGCCTTCAGTTGCGCGGAATGATCGACCTTCTGCTTCTGCGCGCGCGGGATTTTGCCCACGTGGCGAATGCCCTTGTGCATCGTCTTGAGCAGCGATTCCAAGCCCTCGGCGAACACCCGGTAACACTCCGCGCAACCGAGCCGGCCCGATTTCTTGAAGTCCGCGTGCGAAAATCCGCACTGCGGACACACGACCTGCGACGTCTCCTCCGCCACCGCGGCGGCGGCCGGGGCCGATTCCTGCGCGGCGCCCAAGCCGAGCAGCAAATCCGCGAGCGAAAATCCCGTGGGATCATCGACGCCCTTGGCCTTCGAGCACGCCTCGCACAAATCGATCTTCTTGGTGACACCCTCGACAATCTGGGTCAGGTGAACCTTCGCCTCCGCTTCCTTGCAGACATCACACAACATACGCGCGTCAATTAAACCGGTTCGCCCGACACCTGGGTCAGGGCGTGATATTTGTGAATCAAATCCCGCGTCACCGGCCCCGGCGCGCCCGTGCCGATCACGCGCCCGTCGATCTTTACCACCGGGATGAGTTCCGCGCCGGTGCCCGTGAGGAAACACTCGTCCGCATTGAACAAATCATACCGCGTCAGATTCGGCTCGCTCACGCTCAGTCCCGCGGCGCGGCCCAATTCCATGCACACGCCGCGCGTGATGCCGTAGAGCGCGCCCGCGGACAGCGGCGGCGTGAGCAACTGCCGCTCCTTCACGATGAACAAATTGTCCGCCGTGCATTCCGCCACGTAGCCCTCGGAGTTGAGCATGATCGCCTCCTCGCAGCCCGCGTTGTTCGCCTCGATCTTCGCGAGAATGTTGTTCAAGTAATTCAGCGACTTGATCGCCGGATTCACCGCGCTGTGCAAATTGCGCGTCGTCGCGACCGTCACGATCTCCATGCCCTTCGCGTACATTTCCTCGGGATACACCTGAATCTTCCCCGCGATGATGATCACCGACGGGCTTTTGCAGCGGTTCGGATTCAACCCGAGCGTGCCCACCCCGCGCGTCACCACGAGCCGGATGTAGCCGTCGCGCAGGCCGTTCTCGCGCACCGTCTCGACCGTCGCGCGCATGAACTCCGCGTGCGGCAGCGGCAGCGTGAGCAAAATCGCCTTGGCGGAATAAAACAACCGGTCGATGTGCTCCTTCAGTTTGAAGACGCGCCCGTTGTAAATCCGGATGCCCTCGAACACGCCGTCGCCGTACAACAGGCCGTGATCGAACACCGAGATTTTCGCGGACTGCTCGTCGTAAAATTTTCCGTCGATGTAAACTTTCATTCGATTCAAGGCGGCGGAGACTAAGAGAACGTTTCCCCGCCGCGCAACAAAGTTAGCAACTGCCATGCGTGCCGCCGCCGTCCCGGCGGCTCACCGCTCAACCCACCCGCCGCGGTCGCGCCTTCCCGGTTTTGCAAAAAATCCGTTGGCGTTCTGCTGCCGACAAACCCAGCGAACCGGGGTGATTCGAGCGCGGTGAGCCGCCGGGACGGCGGCGGTCCGAACTACCGGATCGACCGCACGAACGTCCCAATCGCCTGCGCCTGCGCACCGTTCAACTTGGCCTTCCCGCGCATGTTGCCGAAGATCGAGTCCCACTGCCGGTCCTCATAAATCGACACGTCGTAGAGATGGTGGCACTCACTGCACTTCCAAAAAAACAACTCGCGCCCCTCGCGAATCTGCGCCGCCGAAAGCCCCGCCTGGAACGGCGCGACCACCGGGATCACATCCTTCGCCGCGCTGTCGTCCGCCCGCTCCGGCGCGGTCGCCTTCGCCATCTTTTCCACCCCGCCCGATCGGTCCGCTCCGCCGGATTTCTCCGCGCGCTCCGCCACCTTCCCACCCTTCTGTTTCAGGTAAAACGCCGCCCCCGCGCCCACCACCGAAAGCACCAGCACCGCCGCCGTCGCGCCCAGCAACACCCGCCGCGAACGCCCGCCCCGCGGCGCGCCCGCGCCTGCGGCCTCCGGCGCGCGCAGCACCGTCGTCTTCTGGCACAGTGGACACTCGACCGCCGCGCCCGCATCCGTCGCGGCGAACTCCAGCAATCCACCGCAATGATCGCACGGCCCTTTCAAATTCGTTTCCATGATGGCTTCGCGTGGGCTTTCTCAACGACCGTCAACCGGGTTCCAGCACGCAGCGAAAACCATACAACCCGCCGCGCGCCGTCGGCAAATTTATATGCCGCCGCCCCGACGGCAGGCTCTTCGGATCCCAGTAAATCCACGACGCCCCGCGCAGCACCTTGTATTTCCGCCCCCCGCCGTCGTCCTCGAGCTTCTTGTCGTCCGCGCGCAGCGCCGGATCGTTCATCAACTTCTGATACCAATCCTCGCACCACTCCGCGACGTTCCCGCCGAGATCGTGAATGCCAAATTGATTCGCCGCGTAACTCCCCACCGGCGCGGTGTTGTCGCCGCCCTCCGGTTTGTAGCCCGGGAGATTTTTCCAATCCTTCTCCGCCGGCCACTTCTTCCCCCACGGAAACGGGTCCGGCCCAATCGCCGTGTCCCACTCCTTGTCCGTCGGCAGCCGGTAGCGATCCTTCGCGCCGAGCTTGCCCGCCGCGCGCTCCCTCTGCGTGAGCCAGCGGCAAAACGCGCCCGCCTCCTCCCAATTGATGTTGTTCGCCGGATGCAACGGCTTCTGCTCCCAACCGCTTTTCGCCACGTCCGCCACCTTCATCGCCTCGGCGAACACGAGATAATCCTGCACGCGCGTTTCCCAAATGCTGAACAACACCTTCGTCCCCGGCACCGGCACGAACTTCATCCCGAGCGTGTTCACGTACGGCTGCGCCTTCGTCGCCGCGAACCGCGA
>JAYVOY010000354.1:0-5124 GCA_043757645.1 Verrucomicrobiota bacterium | reverse complement strand
GTCATGGACTGGACTGTTTTCCTGCCCGTGCTGGCCCGCCTCCCGCGCGCGGAACCCAAGGCACCCGGCGGCCGCCCGGCCTATCCGCCGCTGCTGCTCTTCAAGAGACTCGTCGTGCAGTCCCTCTACGGCTTGAGCGATGAGCAGGCGCAGTTTCAGATCCTCGAGCGCCGCAGTTTTGGCACCTTCCTCGGGCTGACGGAAGCCGACCAGGTGCCCGATCAGAACACGCTCCGCGAGTTCCGCGAGCAGCGCACGCGGGCGGCTCGCTGCGGCGAACTCTTCGCCGCCTTCAACACCCGGCTGACCGAGCAGGGGTTCAGCACGCGCAAAGGCCCGATCATTGACGCGTCGTTTGTAGCGGTCCCGCGGCAACGCAACCGGCGGGAAGAGAATGCCGCCCGCAAAGCGGGCGCCGTGCCGGCGGGCTGGGAGCAGGACGCCAAACGGCTGGCCCACAAGGGCTTGGATGCGCGGTGGACGAAGAAGAACGAGCCGAGTTGCTACGGTTACAAGGATCACGTCGTGGCGGACGTGACGGGCAAACTGCTCGTGCGCGCCGAAGTGACGGCGGCCAGCACCCATGACAGTCAGGCCCTGGACTCGCTCACGCGCCCCGGCGATCCGGAAACGTGGGCCGACAGCGCCTACGCGGGGGAACCGTGCGCGGCGATCTTTGCGGCCAAGGGCATCACCGCCCACGTGTGTGAGAAGGGCACGCGCGGCCCCCCCCTTGAGCCAGGGACAGCAACGCTCCAACCGTGCCAAGTCCCGGCAGCGGGCGCGGGTGGAACCTATCTTTGGGCATATGCCCGGGAGCAGGCGGGCGATGTCTCAGCGGGTGCTCGGGTTTGCCCGCAACCGGGCGGGCATCCTGCTGGCGAATCTCGTGTATAACATGGCGCGGACCGAGCAGATCATCCGTCTGCAGCTATGGGGCCGCAGGACGCCGAGCCGGGTGTAAGTCGAAGAAAAACGGGAATAACAGGCGAGCAATAGTTTTCTGGGGAAGAATTGCCTGTTTGGACGCTATCAATGTATAACTTTCCAAAACGCTGGATCGACCACCTATCCCGGAAACTCGAAAAAGGGGGTTTTTGGAAGTCCCCTTAAGGTTCACGCTCCGCGCGCAAATTTTTTTCTCCGCGGCGACGAAGTCACTGTTTTCGTTGGATTGCTGGCACGCCTTTGGGGGCGGCCTCCTCATAGCGGGATGGACGGTTCAACATATAACGATTTTCATACATGGATCGAGGATGCCGAACTGAACGCGGACCGTCTCATTCAGCGCGATAAAGCTCTCGAACGCTTTATTCGAGATAACTCAATGAATGAGCACACCAATGTTCTGGATATTTTTTATCGGATTTGCGGGTTTCAGCCTTTCCAACAATGGCTGGATCTGGCTCAGGCGGGAATAGATGAAGGGCCGGCATGCAATCTTTCTCAACTTTCTCATTATCTTTCGCGGTTTCAGGAAGACTTTGCGGCGGATCAGAAACTGACGCGTTGGCATTTTCAACTGCGATTCTGGATGCAATTCATTTATCCGCTGTTCTGCCGGGGCGAACCCGAGGCCGAAGATCAAGAAAACCCGTTCCCACGGGGACGGATACCATTCCTGACAATACATCAGGCAAAAGGACTTGAATTCCCGGTGGTCGTTTTGGGCAGTCCATATCGATGTGACCGCGGTCCCGCTTTGGTTGAACGCCTGCTTGGTCAAATTCGCCGGCGTCGCGGGGAACCTCTCGAGCGGATGGAGGAATTCGACCGAATGAGGCTCTTTTACGTCGCGCTGTCGCGGGTTCAAAACCTCCTCGTCATTCCCAGCTACCGCGGACGAGGGCAGTGTTGCAGCCCACCATTCAAGGACTTGCTGCCGTCACTTCCTTTGGCACGCGATTTGGCGGCAAAGTCGGTCCCGAAAGCCGAACCCGCAAAAGCCAAACTTCCACAAACCTATTCCTACACTGGAGACTTCCTGTTTTTTAACACATGTCCCCGACAATTCCTCATTTTCCGACGACTTGGGTTTGCTCCGGCACGCGTTCAAACACGCTTTTTCGGAAAGCTGGTTCACCGGACGATTGAAGATTTGCATCAACACCTAATTGCAATGCGAAAACGCCGATGACTTAGCAAGCCATGCGAAAACCCTCAGAAAGAAAAAAAACGAAAACAACCCACCGAGTTGTCGGGGACCGCGATCGAAGGTTTTCTTCGTGACGCATTTGAGGCAAATTATGCTCGCCTTCGTTATGAGACCGGGCATGCACTTTCGTTAGAGCTTAAAGAAGCGGCTTGGCAACAAATCCATCTCTATTGGCATCGCCTCCACGACCTAGCTCGGCGAGTTACCGAAACCGAAGTTCGCCTAGTTTTGCCCAATCAAAAGACACCGAAAGGACGCACTTTCGGAATCGAAGGCGTTGTGGACATTGTTCAGGAAGAGGGACGAACGGTCATGTGCGATTTGAAAACCCACGATGCCGCCGTCGTTCACGCCAATTTGCCCGATTATGCACAGCAGTTAGAGCCTGTTTGAAAACTTGGTCACCATCAGGCGAGCCGACGGAGCATGAGCCGGATCATGGCCAGATAAACCATCGTTTGCCGGTCTTGGCCTGGCGCTCGTAATCGCGGGCGAGCCTGCGGTAGCGGCCCAGCCAGCCGAAAGTCCGTTCCACCACCCAGCGGCGGGGCAGGACGTGGCACCCTTTTGGCTGGGTCCGCCGGACAATTTCCAGAGTGCCGCTCCAGACCTTGTGAACCCACGCAACCCGTGCGCCGGCGTCACCGCCAGCGGCCCCGACCTGCCGCACCCGCGCGCGGCGGCCGTGGGCGTAATATGCCGCCAACCATCGGCGCGCCCCGGCGCGGTCTTGGCGGTCGGCGGGCAGGACCATGACCCCCAGCACCAGTCCCAAGGTATCGCCCCACAGGTGGCGCTTGCGCCCGTTGATTTTCTTGCCGGCGTCGTAGCCCCGTGCGTCGCTGGATTGACTACTGCGGATCGTCTGGCGGTCGATGCTGCCCGCGGTGGCGTGCCGTTTGCGGCCCTCGATCTGGCGCACTTGTTCCCGCAGATGCGCGCGCTTTGAGTCCGCGTTGGACCGGGCTTTACAGAAACTCGCACAGCATCCGGAATTTGGCCGGCTTCGAAATTTCAACCACCCGCGGTTGCAGGGGATTCGCTCGTTTGCCGTTGAGCGACCGTTTAATCGGGTGATTATCTTTTATCGCGTCGGCGGTGATTCCGTGGATGCAATTCGCCTGTTGCATGGGGCGCGCGATTTTCCCCGGTGATTGCTGGCCCCCCTTGTAGGAGCTGGCGTGAGGAGGCTCTAACATTCGTCGATAAGAGTAGGTCAGAGTCTCGTAACCTCGACTCCTACAAGGAATGGAGTTTGGTCACCGAAAAAAGAAAAGCCCGGCAACTATTAGCTGCCGGGCTGCGTGATGAGACTGACCTTCCAGTTTAGACGTTATAGGTGCTTGAGGAGACGTCGCCACCGCGTCCGGTCCAGTTGGTGTGGAAGAATTCGCCGCGCGGTTTGTCCACGCGCTCGTAGGTGTGGGCACCAAAGTAGTCGCGCTGGGCTTGCAGCAGGTTCGCGGGCAATACCGCACTGCGATATTGGTCGTAGAACGCAAGCGCGGTGCTGAACGCTGGCACGGGAATGCCTTTTTTAGCGGCCGTCGCGACAATATTGCGCCAGCCTTTCTGCGCTTTCTTGATCTCCCCACGGAAATAATCGTCGAGCATCAGATTCGAAAGCTTGGCGTTGTGGTCGTAGGCTTCCTTGATCTTGCCGAGGAAACGCGAGCGGATAATGCAACCACCGCGCCACATCAACGCGATGCCGCCGTAGTTCAGGTTCCACTTGTATTCCTTCGCGGCCGCCCGCATTAGCATGTAGCCCTGCGCGTAGCTGACGATCTTGGAGGCGTAAAGCGCGCTCTTAATATCTTCGATGAAGGCTTTCTTCTTCGCCGCGTTCGCCCTGATGCTGGTGAGCGCTGGGCGCGGTCCTTTCAATTTCTTAGCGGCTTTCACGCGCTCGTCTTTCAGCGCGGACACGCATCGGGAATAAACCGCCTCCGCCATCAGGGTGATCGGGATGCCGAGATCCTGGGAATTGATGACCGTCCATTTGCCGGTGCCCTTCTGGCCGGCGGTGTCGAGAATCTTGTCCACGAGCGGCAAACCGTCCTCGTCCTTTTTCGCCAAAATGTCGCGGCTGATCTCAATCAGGTAGCTGTCGAGATCGCCGGTGTTCCAATCTTTGAGAACTTCGTGCATTTCATCGGCGCTCATACCGAGGCCGTTTTTCATGATGTTGTAGGCCTCGCAGATGAGGTGCATGTCGCCGTACTCGATGCCGGTATGCACCATCTTGACGTAATGGCCCGCGCCGCCTTCCCCAACCCAATCGCAACACGGCACGCCGCCTTCGACCTTGGCCGAGACACCCTGAAAAATCGCCTTGACGTGCGGCCAGGCGGCGGGGGAACCGCCCGGCATGATACTGGGACCGCGCCGCGCGCCTTCTTCGCCGCCGCTGACGCCCGTGCCGATGTAGAGCAGGCCCTTGCTTTCACAAAGTTTCACGCGGCGGTTGGTGTCGTCGAAAAGGGAATTGCCGCCGTCAATGATGATGTCGCCGGCCTCGAGGTGGGGGAGGAGTTGCTCAATAAATTCGTCCACGGGCTTGCCGGCCTTGACGAGCATCATGACGCGGCGCGGTTTCTTGAGTTGGGCCACCATTTCTTCGATGGAATGGGCGCCGAGAACTTTCGTGCCTTTGGCTTCGTGGGCGAGAAAATCATCCACCTTGGAAGTGGTGCGGTTGTAGGCGACCACGGTGAAGCCGTGGTCGTTCATGTTGAGGATCAGGTTCTGGCCCATGACGGCCAAACCGATGAGTGCGATGTCGCCTTGAGGTTCCATAGTTTCCATTTCGTTTTTAAGCGGGGCTTACGATACAAAAGCGGGCGCGGTCTGCCAGTAGTTTTTTTGGGTGGCGCGTGGGCAAATCGGTGCCAGGCGTCCAGGTTTCCGTGCAAATCATCGGGTCTTGCCCGCCGGTTTAGAGCCACCCGCTGATGGTAGCAACCGAG